>JABMRB010000385.1 GCA_013202865.1 Candidatus Nealsoniibacteriota bacterium
CCAACCGGTGCGGCGGATGGTGGTGCTGGTGTAGGCGTTGAGGTTTCGGTTGGCCTCGCCCTTGCGGCGGATGACCAGCAGCTTGTCGAAGTCGAGCAGCGGGTTCGCGAGACTCGCCTCTCGGATCAACGTGTCGAGTGCTTTCTTGGCATCGCCGTCATTGGCGTTTTCCTCGAGCGCCTTCTCGATGATATCGAGTCGGGCGAGGAACTCCTTGCCATTCTCGTACTTCGCACCGTACGTCTTATCGAGGTCTTCGATCAATCGCCGTGCGGAGGCCACCGTGTTCACCGGCACCTCGCCGTTGTTATAAGCGCGAGCCGATGAAACGACAAAAACAAACATCAGGGTGGTGATGATCGTACATCGAGCAAAGAACGATTTGAGCATGTCTCGCATTCCTTCCGGGTGGTGTGGACGCCAACGCCGCCAGGCCAGCGGGCACTGGACTCGTGCAATGGGGCTAATAGGGGGGTGAGGCAGGCAGGCAAAACGGAGTGTCGGCAACTTCCGTTACTCTAATCTGCCCGATAGGGTGAGTCAAGCGACAAGCGGTTCAGACGTTCAACTTCGTTACGATGCTCCTGCGTCGCACCATTCCGACGGTTTCGGAGATTCGAGGTCGCTATCGCAGTCCGAGAATTCGTTGGAAATTCGGCGTATCCCAAGAATTGGCCGACGGACGAGTTCTCGACACCATACCGCCCCCCTATGGGGGGCAGTGCCGTTATTCGGTCGTTTCTTGGTGCATCTCACGTGCCACGGGTTTCCAGAACACTCTTGGTCAAAACCCAGGGCGCAGGAAACCATTCGGGTCGATGTGACCGACTCGTCTCAGAAGAACCTGGCGAAAAGTGAACGTGTGAGCGCCTCGTCGGAAATGACCTGTGGTCAACCGTTTGGATGATTTCCCTCGCCCGTGACAACTTGTTATAATAGGTGCTTCGCTGACCCCGCCCAACATTGCCCAACCCGAATTCCAGGAGAGCCGCTATGACTCGCTTTGTCCTATCATCGATTGCCCTTATTGCCTGCTTAACCATGCTCGCGGCGGCATCCGCCACAGAGACTGCGGCGGCGACATCGGATTCAAAAACGACAAGCCTGTTCAACGGTAAGGATCTGAGTGGCTGGCACGTCGACGTACCGCATCTGGACAAGAACCCCGATTCTGAACCGACGTTCATTGTGCGCGACGGCAATCTTGTGAGTCTCGGCCGACCGAACGGCCATCTGATCACCGATGCGAAACACGAGAACTACCGGCTCGAGGTCGAATACCGTTTCGCGGCCCAGCCCGGCAACTGCGGTGTGTTGGTCCACGCGTCCACGCCGCGGGCGCTTTACAAGATGTTCCCGAAGTCGATCGAAGTACAGATGAATCATCGCCACGCGGGCGATTATTGGTGCATCGTCGAGGACATCACCGTGCCCGACATGGTCGAGCGGCGCGGCCCGAAGGAGAAATGGGGAATAACCGAGGGGAAGGCTCGGCGGATTCTCAACCTGACGGACGACTCGGAAAAACCGGTGGGCCAGTGGAATGCGATGGTCATCGAGTGCGTCAAGGACGCCGTCAAAGTGTGGGTCAACGGCGACTTGGTGAACCATGGAACAAAATGCACTGCGACCAAGGGGCAGATCGCGCTGCAAGCGGAGGGCTCCGAGGTCGAATTTCGCAAACTCTCACTGACGCCAACTGCGAAACTGACCGACTGACCGGGTTGCACTGCGGCCCTGGCAGCGGGGGAAACGCCGCAAAGTTGCGGTTCTTTCGGGGATCGATTAGAATCGAGCCGGGGGAAGGTCTTGTCCGTGTGCTCCTGCCTCGTCTGAAATCACCCGTAGCCCAACGCCATGCCGATCTCTCGAAAAATGCTGTTTTCGCCCGGACGACGCTGCGCAATCGAAACGCTCGAATCGCGGCAGATGCTCGATGCGGGGCTCGTGATCAGCGAGTTCATGGCCGTCAATAATGCGACGCTGGCCGACGAGAACGGTGACTTCTCCGATTGGATCGAAATCCATAATCCCACAACCGAAGCGGTCAACCTCGACGGCTGGTATTTGACCGACGACGCGGCCGATTTGACCAAGTGGCAATTCCCCGCCCAATCGCTCGCGTCGAACGAGTACCTCGTGGCCTTCGCCTCGGAGAAGGACCGAGCCGTTGCACAAGCCGAACTCCATACCAACTTCAGACTCTCCAGCGATGGTGAGTACCTGGCCCTGGTCGAACCGGACGGTACGACCGTGGCCCATGCCTACGCGCCCGAGTATCCCAACCAAACGGCCGACGTCTCCTACGGCCTGGCGCCCGTCAACCGGACCGTCCTGATCGGCGAACAGGCCGGCGTCTCCTTCCTGGTGCCAACTGCTGCCGACGCGGCTTTGGGGACAACCTGGACCGCATCCAATTTCGACGACACGGCCTGGTCGGAGTTCGGTCGCGTCTCGTCCGTGCTGATCACCGAAGCAGCTACCGGCAGTCCGGACTTCGTCGAGATTCAGAACGTCTCTTCCGAGACGGTTTTCACGAGCGGTTGGGTCGTGGCCGTCAACGATGCCTCGGCCTTCAATATCAACGCGGTGGCGCCCACCACCTGGCAACTTGATGCCTCAATGCGGGCCGGCGAAGTCTTCTACCGGACCACCGCCGCGGACGACAACTACTGGGGCGAAACGTTTGTCTGGCTGACTCAGGGACCCGGCTGGGTAATGATCGTCGACGAAGCCGGAACCGTCCAGGACTTCGTCGTCTGGGGGTACAACTCGGCGAGCCTTGAAACGTTCAGCGTCGACGTCAACGGATTCACAATCACCTCGGCCGACATCTGGAAGGAAGACGCTGTTCTCGCAGCGGGCGGCCGGGACAACTCGTTGCAGCGCTACGGCACGGCCGACCACGATCACGCGTCGGATTGGGCCTTTGTCGACGACCAGTCCAAGGGC
>JABMRB010000386.1 GCA_013202865.1 Candidatus Nealsoniibacteriota bacterium
GGTCGGAATTGCGGAAGAATATCGAATGTCGAACAAGGAATGTTGAAGTATGAAGGAGAAGGTTGGCAAGGAGTTCGCGCTCCACTGTCCGATGCCGCTGGGCGACCATACCACGGTGCAGCTCGCCCATGGCGGCGGGGGACGGTTGATGCGGGGGTTGATCGAGGGGATGTTCCTGCCAGCGTTTGCGGCCGGGAGCGTTTCCCCACCACACGATAGCGCCGTGATCGAACTCGACGGCCGGCGGTTGGCCTTTACCACCGACTCGTTCGTCGTTAGCCCGTTGTTCTTTCCCGGCGGCGATATCGGCAAACTGGCCGTCTACGGTACGGTCAACGATCTGGCGATGGCCGGGGCGAAGCCGCTCTGCCTCAGCGCTGCGTTTATTCTCGAAGAAGGCTTCGAGATGGATCAGTTGCGGCGCGTGGTGGCCTCGATGCGTCAGGCGGCCGACGAGGTCGGCGTGCAGATCGTCACCGGCGATACCAAGGTGGTCGACCGCGGCAAGGGCGACGGCATCTACGTCAACACGGCCGGGATCGGCGTCGTGCCGCCGGGCGTCAACGTCTCGCCGACACGGGTCGTCGCGGGCGACGCCGTGCTGGTGAGCGGTGACCTGGGCCGCCATGGCATTGCGATCATGTCGGTTCGCGAGGGGCTCTCGTTCGAGGGCGCATTAGATAGCGACTGTGCCTCGCTGGCCGGTCTGGTCGAGAAACTAACGCAGACCGGCGACGACGTCCATTGCCTGCGGGATCTAACCCGGGGTGGGCTGGCGGCCGCACTGAACGAGATCGCCGAGCACGCCGCCGTGGGGATCGAATTGGAAGAATCGGCCGTGCCGGTAGCCGCCCCGGTGGCCGGTGCGTGCGAACTGCTGGGACTCGACCCGCTCTACGTAGCCAACGAAGGCCGGCTGGTGGCATTCGTGCCGGCCGAGGCAGCCGAGGGTGTGCTGGAGGTAATGCGAGCCGAGGCGACCGCGGGACAACCGGCGATCATCGGCACGGTCACCGACGAGTTGCCAGGGGTGGTCCAAATCCGCAGCCTGCTCGGCGGTAGCCGGATCGTCGATCTTCTCTCCGGCGAACAGATGCCACGAATTTGTTAGGGATGTAGGGTGCGTGAAACGCACCACAACATCCGGCACCGGTGCGTTGCACGCACGCTACAGCCCTTGTCACATTCTCGATCGACGGTTCTACTGTCGGTCATGGATTTCCACGGCCGGCGAGCGACGATCATGGGACTGGGCCACTTCGGCGGCGGAGTGGCTGCGGCTCGATGGCTGGCGCGGCAGGGGGCGGTGGTCACGGTGACCGATACGGCCGACGAGGATGCGTTGGCCGAGTCGCTGGCCTCTCTGGAAGACGTGTCGATCGACCGGTTCCGGCTTGGCGGACACGCGGAAGAGGATTTCCGCACGGCCGACCTGATCGTGGTCAACCCGGCGGTTCGGCCGGGTAACCGACTGTTGGAGATCGCCCGACGCGGCGGCGCCCGGCTGAGCAGCGAAATCGAGCTGTTTCTTGAAGCCTGTCCTGTGCCGGTCGTTGGCGTGACCGGTTCCAATGGCAAATCGACCACCGCCGCCATGATTGCCGCGATGATCGAGGCGGACGGACGCCGCGCGTGGCTCGGCGGCAACATCGGCCACAGCCTGCTGGACGACCTGCCGCGGATCACTGCCGACGATTGGGCCGTGCTGGAGTTGAGCAGCTTTCAGCTATGGCATCTCAGTTCTACGGCACGGATGCCGCAAGTGGGCGTGGTCACCGGCTGCTCGCCGAACCATCTCGATTGGCATGGAAACTACGAGGACTACATCGCCGCCAAGCAGCGGATTCTCACCTGCCAAACGGCCGTGCTCAACACGCACGACGCCGAGGTGGCTTCGTGGAGGCCGATGGTTACGGGGCGTTTGTGCGGGCCGGTTCCTTTGGCGGACATCCCGCCGCTACGCGTGCCGGGCCGGCACAACCGGATCGACGCTGCATGTGCGGCCGCGGCCGTGGCGGCCGTCGGGTGCGCTGCGTCGGCCGTTTGCAACGGTTTGGAGTCGTTCGCGGGCCTTTCGCTACGTTTGGAGCAGATGGCGACGATCGACGGCCGCACGTTCTACAACGACTCGACCGCCACCACGCCCGAGTCGACCGTTGCCGCGCTGCAG
Source organism: Candidatus Nealsoniibacteriota bacterium (assembly GCA_013202865.1). Lineage (GTDB taxonomy): Bacteria > Planctomycetota > Planctomycetia > Pirellulales > Thermoguttaceae > JABMRB01. The sequence goes on from JABMRB010000386.1 coordinate 2,171, forward strand.
TCGCTCGACCGGCCCGTGTGGCTGTTGGCCGGCGGCGCCGACAAGGGGTGTGATCTTGCGAAATTGACGGCAGCCGCTGCGGAAAACGCCCAAGGAGTAGCCTTCTACGGGGCCGTGCGTCGCGCGCTGCACGACGGATTGATCGCGGCCAACTCGGATGTGCCCTGCACGGCGGTGGAAACCATGGCCGACGCACTGGATTGGTGTTGGCAAGGATCGCGGCCGGGCGACGCCGTTGTGCTCTCACCCGGGTGTTCCAGTCACGATCAGTTCCGCGATTTCCGCCATCGGGGGGAGCATTTTGTCGAGTTGGTCCATGCATTGGGTAAACCGTCTTGACAAAACCCGTCGCGTTGCTAAGTTTACTGTTTCGTGAAGGGCCTTTGGCCTCTTGCGAGTTCGGTCTCGAGGTCGACGGTTGTGCGGTTTCCTTGTTGGAAGCCAGCATGGCGCTGGGAGTTGTCGCCTCGAGGCCTTTTCTTGTTGTCACAACCGAACGCAAAACTCTTTCGCGGGGATCCGTGCCATGAAAGTCGTTCACTACGAGCAGATCAAGTCGATGCCGGTCACGACGCAAGGGGCCGTCGGGTGCCACATCCGTTGCCTGGTCGGTCAGGAAGACGCCGCCCCGAGCTTCTCGATGCGTCATTTCGAGGTCGCAGCCGGCGGATACACGCCCAAGCACACGCACGGCCACGAACACGAAGTCTTCGTGCTCGAAGGCAGCGGTGTGGTACTCGAAGGCGACGTGGAACACCCGTTGCAGCCGGGTACGGTCGCTTTTGTACCGCCTAAGCAGGAGCACCAGTTCCGCAACACGGGCAGCGGCCCGCTGAAGTTCCTTTGTCTGATTCCGCATCCGTTACGTGGCGCAACCGACGCCTGCGGGATTACTTGCGGATGTGAGTAGTTACGGGGTGCTTGGGGATTGGCGTCTGATCGACTGCTCGTTCGGTGTGGTCGGTTTCGTTCCGCTGTGGTTTTGCCACTTGTGGGTCAAGGAACGCGCGGATCTCCGGACAAATCGCGGCACGTGACCGGGAAGGCCACCCCACCCGGGGGTGGGGTGCCGGGGGGCCGTCCGCTCGATTTTGCCATTGCCTGGGACTGCCCCACGTCGGTATCATCCGCCCGGTTGTCCACCCGTCAAAGCAGGCTCAATGGCAAGGAGAAGCCCGGTGCCCGAGCAGTCGTCGTCCACTGTCATGTTGCGGGCGTTGGTTATGCTGGCATGCCTGGTGGCGATCCCGTTGGTAGCGATATTCGGTACGTCGATGCCGGAAATCGCCCGAAAGCTGTTCTCCGCGGACGGGTCGGCACAACCATCGTCCGGCGAGGTTGCGGACCGGCTCGATTCGCAATTCGAGCCGGTGCCCCAAGCCAACGTGGCCTCGGTCCTGCCGGCACCGCCGAGAGACCAGCAGACCAGCCCGACGATGCTCGGTTCTTTTGGGCCTGAGCGATCGGTCAATCCCTACCGGTCGGCCGTGATTCCCGCCGGCTACGAGACCGTGATCCCCGCCTGCGAGCCACCCGAAAGTACCAATCGGCCGCCAGATGCGGCGCCGAACCGCCTGCCGGCCGAACAACGAGTTCCCTCGGCGTTCGACCGGTTCACGCAGATCCAGCAACGGTTGCGACAATTGGGAACAACCTATTATCTGCTGGAGACTTGGGGCTCCGACGGCCAGTCGTACCGCTTCCATTGCCGGGTACCGTTGCGGGATGATCGGACCAATTCGCGGTACTTCGAGGTCATCGATACCGATCAGTTGCGGGCAATGGACCGGGTGCTAGGGCAGGTCGAGGCCTGGCGTGCGCGTAGCGGATAGATAAGTTGCGGGGAGTGCGGTGCATGTGGCGGATAGTGGATGGCGGATAGTGGATGGTGGATAGTGGATGGTGGATGGTGGATAGTGGATGGTGGATGGTGGATAGTAAAAAGAGTGGGGTGATTTGGGGCGTTGCGACCGGGTTTTGCCCCCCAAACGCAGTCGAGGGCCGTTTCTAGCGTTCCGCTCTTCTTCCTATCCACTATCCACTATCCACTCTTCACTCTTCACCATCCACTCCCCACTCCCCACTCCCCACTGCCCACTACTTTCCTATACAAAACAAATGCTTCTCTCCGCGGATGTAAATTCGGCCGTCTTGGAAGGCGGGGCTGGTGGCGCATTCTTCGCCGAGGTCGGCGCGGGCGACCTCGCGGGCTTCGGTGCGGTCGAACTCCATGATGAACACTTTGCCCTCGTCGGCGAACAAGTAGAGCCGGTTGCCTACCAGGCTGGGCGACGAGGTGAAGACGTCCTCCTCGAACTCGAATTCCCAAAGGTTCTCGCCCGTCTTGGCGTCGTAGCACGTCAGGTAGGACGTGGCGGGCAACAGGAAGACGAGCTCCTCGGTAACTACCGGGCAACACGTGTCGGGCAGACCGTCGTCGGCCGACCAGACGATCTTGTCGGTCTCGCTCACGTCGCCTTCGCCGTCGGGCCGAATCGCCGTCCACCGGCAATACTCATTACCGACGTGCAACAGGCCGCCGGCGTAGACGGGCGAAGGGCCGCACTCGCCGCCGAGCGCGTCCGCACGCCACAACTCCTTGCCGTTTTTGGGGTTGTAGGAAATCACCCAGGGGTCGCAGCAGGTGATGATCTGCTCGCGGTCCTCGTGGTTGATTACGATCGGCGACGTCCACGAGTTGGGCACCGGCCGGGCGACTTCCCAGCGGGTCTCGCCGGTGGCACCGTCGATGGCGTAGAACTTCGACAACGCCTTCTTGGCCGACGCCCCTTGGTCGAACTGTACCAGCAGCAGGCCGCCGTACATCGCCAGTGAGGCGGCATGGCCGTAGCAATTCACCGGCAGTCCCAGGCTCCGCGCCCAGACCTGCTTGCCCTGGTAGTCGAACCCGGCCAGATCGCCGTTGGCGAACATGGCGAACACGCGACGTCCGTCGGTCGTGACCGTCGGCGCGGCGTAGCCGGTGAAGTCGATGCTTCCGGGCGGCTCGGCCGGCGAGTCGGGCGCGGCGACCTCGGTCTCCCAGAGGATCTTTCCGCCGTCGACGTCGAAGCAATAGACCTTGCGTTGGTTCTCGTCGGCCCCGGTCAGGAATATGCGGTTACCCCAAACGACCGGCGAGTTCATCCCGGGCATGGGGACGGGCGTCTTCCAGAGGATGTTCTCGCCCGTGGCGACGTTCCACGAGTCGGGCACGTTGGTGTAGGCCGAGACGCCGCGTCCACCGGGGCCGCGGAAACGGTGCCAGTTCTTCGCGATCTCTTCGGCCGACGGCGGCGCCGCGTCGGGCGCATCATCCGGTGTGTCATCCGGCGTAACGCCCGGCGCATCGTCCGGTGTGCCGGCGGAGAGCGACTCCAGGAAGGCGGCCAAATCTTTGCTGTCTTGCGGCAGATCCGTCTTGAAGGCGCACCAGGCCACGGCCGTCACGACGATCAACAGCCCGGCCAACACGGCCACCGACCAGCGGCCGACGCCGGTCCATTGCGTTTCCAGATCGACCGGCGTAGCCTGCAATTCGGGCATGGGCAGCCGGCGCTGTAGCGTCGCAGCCGAGCGGACCGCAATCACGCAGACGGCCAGTCCCCCGGCGAGCAACAACGCCCCGATCGCGACAAACTTCCGATGGCGGAAATACTCGTTGCGCGCCCGCAGGTCGATACGGGTTACCGAGCCGCGAATCTCCTCATTGTCCCGCTGGTGCAGCAGGAGCGATTTCATCGCCATGTAATCCGCGGTCTCCAACGGGTCTTCTGCCGGGCGCAGGCAATACTCGTAAACCAACAACGCGCAAACAACCGCCGAAAACAGACCGGCGACAAACGCACTGCGTACGGCCGCGCGATGCCAGTGGCTCGTGTTGTCGGGTGGTTGGACGTTATCTGATTGCATGCTCATGGTATCGCATCTCGTCGTTTTGTAGCCGTCGCGCCGGGCGAGATGTAGCTGCGTCTCGCGGAGCGAGACGGCACCCATCCTACTCGCGCATCAGTTTCTCTCGCAGAATCTCTGCAATGTGATCGTTGTATTCTCCCGACGCCATCCGCGGCGGGATCCACTTTTCGTAGTCGAAATCGGGGAAGTTCAGCGGTTCGTCGACGCGGTGGTGTACGACGTAGAAATCGCGCACCTTCGCGGCCGTCTCGGCATTCTCGTACTGGCCCAGGTCGATCGTCTTCCGCTGGGGCTTCGCCACCGCGCTGGTACCCTCGGGCGCGGTCTCTTTGGGTATGGGCCGCTGCAACGAGCAGCCGACGTGGATCCGCACGCCGCGCAGATCCAACGCCGCGTTGAGTTGCGGTCCGCCGCCGTAGTCGCCGCCCCAGACGTTCTCGTAGGTTTCCGCCACGCGGTCCGGCCAGGCGATACCCAGGCGCACGTCGGCCTCCGCCGGAAACCGGCCCAGCAGGTCGATCAATTCCTTGACTTTCATAATCTCGAATCTCCTTGTCCCGCAATCGGTCCGGCAATCCACCCCTGCCGCGCGTGCTCACCCGGACAATACCAGAAGCACCGTCCGCAGGCAACGCAGCCGGTACGATCGGGTTGATAGTCTCTGCGACGGCGGCGGACGGCGAGGTAGATCAGCTTCACGCCGATCACCAGTCCCACCCAGCCGCCGAGCCATCGGCCGAGCGTGCCGTAGTGCATGGTCCGGTCGTACGCGTGGCGATAGAGTTCCTCGATCGGCTGACCGCTGACACGGAAGTCGGCACTGGCGTCGGTAGTGCGTTCCTCCTGGCCGTACTCATCGAGCACTTCTCCCCAGATCTTGCTGCCGGACAGCCCGGTCGATTGCACGCGACGCTGCACTTCTTCTTCCATGCGACCCTCGAACCGCATCCGCTCGGCCAGCCGGACGGTGAAATCGAATCGCGACAGCGGAACCTTCAATAAACCGCCCACACCGACGCCAACGCCCACCAGCACGGGCAACAGCACGATCAACGCAGCCAGACGCCGCCGCCCGTGGCGACGCCGGGTGGCGGTCTGGTCGACGGTCGGCTCGCGGATTGCGCCGTAAGGACACGCATCTTCGCAGAGCCGGCACTGGATACACTCCTCGGGCGGGATCTTCACGTGCCACTTCGATACCTTCGACAGCAGCCCCAGGATCGCACCGTAAGGGCACAAGTATCGACAGTAGGGCCGTCCCACGAACACCCCCACCACCAGAAAGCAACCGCCGAATACGAGCATATTGAACGAGCCGCCAAGGCGGAACAAGGCCACGAACGGGTCGTAGCGGCAGATCAAGAACGACTCGCCGGTGGTCGCCATCACCACGGCCAGACCGAGGTAGACGTAGGCCAGCAGCCCCAACGTCTGGTCGAGCCATGCGGGCACCTTGACCGGGCGAACGGCAACGACCTCCTGCACGGCGCCGAGTGGACAGACGGCCGCGCAAAACGTTCGGCCGAAGAAGAGCGTGAATACCAACGGCAACACGAACATCGCGACCACGACCGTCGGGATGGCGTACGACGAATCGCTCATCACCAGCGCGACGTTCTGAATCGCCCCGATCGGGCAAACACAACCTTCGCGCCAGAACCCGAGCCACGCGATCGACGCAATCGACAGCAGGAACAGCCCCCGCCGCGACCGCCGCACCAGGGCGAAGTAGGACGCCAGCACCAACCCGACGAATACTGCGGCCAGGTCGAGATACTCCCACCGGCCGTCGCGGGCCTGGGTTAGCTGGACGTCGAGGATTTCGTAATCGGTGATGAAGCGGGGGATCGGGATCACCGTCTGCGCCGTCGCCACGTCGGCCGCGATCAGCAGCAACATCAAGGGCAGCATCGTCCGCAGCAGTCTGATCATGCGTCGTTTGCCCCCTCCAGGTCCAGTAACTCCTGTGCCTCTTTCTTGAACAGGTTCGGGCTGTCGGCCGGCACGCGCCGGATCGCCTGCGTGGGACAGGCCACCGCGATCGAGCACTCGTTGCAGTCGACGCACCGGTCGTGGCGGATCTGCATGTAGAGCGAGCCGTTCATCAACGCACAGCCCTCGACGCACTTCGCGCAGCCGATGCAGAGTTCCTCCTTGATGGTGTACTCGAAGAATCGCGTGCCCGACTGCTCTTCGATGAACCGGCAAATCACGGCGCCGGTCGGACAGAGTTGGTTCTCGGCGCCCGTGTTCCGCTCGTAGTCCTTGGTGGGAAAATAGCCGGTGCAGATGTCGCAATAGCCGCACATCAGGGGAAACTGCACGGCCTTGGCCGCCGAAACGTCCAGCACGCAATGGGTCTCGCAGTTGCCGCAGGCCATGCAAAGGTCCGGATCGATCTGCCAGACCGAGTCGTTCTCCCGGCCTTCGCGTCCGGCCACGAAACCGCCCAAGCCGACCAGGCCCATCGCGCCGACGACGCGGACACCGTCGGCCAGCAGCTTGCGGCGGTCGATCTTGTTGTCTTCGCTTGCCATCGTCGTTACCTCGACCCTCGCTTCTTGGCCGCGGCTGCTTCGGGGAGTTCGCATCGGGCGAGCAACTCACACTCGCGGCAGCACGGCAACCGGCGGCAGCGCCCGGAGCGTCCACGCCAGATCAGCCCTACCGACGCGAGCGAAATCCCACCCAGTGCCACGTATCGGGCGACCGAGCGGAACAGCTCGCGGCGGTTCGGACGTTGATTGTCGGGTCGATTCATTGCCGGTCTAGTCCTTGTCGGTCTGGGGGGTTGATTTGTCGCTGTCGTACTCAAAGATTCGCACGCACCGGGCAATCGGGTCCAGTGCCAGTACCCGGTCGTTGTGGTCGACGGCCAGATCGCCCGCCTGCGCGGTCATCTGTTCGGGACCCGCCACCACACAATCGAACTGGCCCTGCTTGTCGTAGATCTTGATTCGCTGGACGCCCTTCTCGGCCGTGACGAACCGCCCGTCGGAGAATATGGCGAAGTGGATCGGGTTGCAGCAGCCGTAAAACCCGTCGACGTCCGGCGACGCCGTGCCCCAGTGGCCCTCCAGGTCGCCGTCGATCGTATAGGCCTCGATCCGCAGCAGCCGAGGATTAACCACCCGCAGCAACCCGTCCGGTGCCATGGCGAGATCGAAGAACGGGGTCGTGATCACGAACCCGGGCACGTGCTTTTTCTTATCCGGGTCGCCGATCCGGCCTTGGATCGTGCCGTCGGGGGCGTAACGCCAGACGATCTTGTTGGCGGCGTCGGCCACGAAGATGTCCTCATCGGCCGCGGCGATCGAAGTCACGTTGGCCTTCGCGATCGTCTCCCACTTCGCAACCGGCCGGCCGTCGGTGGTGACCACCTCGACGTGTTGCCGCATGGCGACGTAGAGCCGGTCGGGCTTCGCATGGTTCGCTCCGGCCACGGCCAGACACGTCGGCTCTTCGTCCAGGTCGATGTCGTCGCGCTTCGTGCCGTCGGGTGCAAAGACGTGGATTGCCCGATCGCCGGCCACGTAAATGTCCCCCGTCGGCCCCACGGCCAGGGCGCTAACGTATTGCATGTCAACGGGAATCTCGCGGGTCTGCCGATAGTGGACCAGCGCGGGGTCGACGTCGCGATCCGGATGGCTCAGCGGGCGTTCGCCCCAGGGGTCGGAGAATATCAGCGCCGCCACAGCAACCACCACCGCCACGAGTATCAACGTGGCGACGATCACTTCGGTCGTGGTGACGGCGGTGCGGGTTTTCATGGCTTGTAGGGTGCGTGAAACGCACCGATCTCCGTTTTCAGTTGTCGTTTTCAGTCTTCAGTTGTCAGTCTTCAGTTGTCAGTCTTCAGTTGTCAGTTTTCGGTTATCAGCGTTCGCATCGTGGCTTCGGCCTTGTGCCGGGGAAATGGCATATCTCCGGCCCGCTCATTCCTCGGGAGTGACCGTCCGGGGCAAGGACTGAAAACTGATAACTGAAAACTGATAACCTCTTTCCGCAAGTGTTGCGATAACCATGCTTTGCGCCGCTTCAAATCCTACAATTCTGCGCAGTAGCACTAACTCCCTAACCGTCCAATCCCAAATCCCGAATCCCTGGTGCGTTTCACGCACCCTACCTCACGTCCAAACAGACCATCCGTGTCATGTCGCGGACGATCAACCGGCCGGCGACCATTGCCATGGGGCCCCAACTGTCGTGGCCGTGCTCGATTACTTGGGCCCGAGCCAGTTCGTCGTACCTCGTCGGCGTGGCCCGGGCCATGGTTAGCCAGCCGCGGTCGTCCATCACGTAGATCTTGCCGTCGGCGATCATGTACGGCCCGGCACCGAACTTCTGCCGCCCGCTGTTCCACACTTCGTTGCCTTCGAGGTCCAGGCAGACCAACTGCTTGCCGTTCTGGCGGACCGCGTAAAGGTGACCGTTGTAGAGCACGGGCGTCTGCTGTTCGGAACCGAACTGCCGGGCTTCGATCGGCGGCGAACTGTCGACCGCGAACCCGTCGGCTTGCTTGCGAAGTTGCACGGTCTGGCTGCCCGCGTTGTAACCACCGCAGAAGAACAGCCGCCCGTCACCGATCACCACCGGCGAGGGGCACGTCGCCGTGCCGATCTGCCAGTCGGTCGTGTCCCAAAGGATTCTGCCGTCGTCGGCCGCCACGCCTGCCACGCCCCCATGGCCGCAGTAGACGACCATCCGCTGCCCGGCGTAATCCATCGGTGTGATCGAAACGTGGGTCATCTTCCACTGCTGCGGATTGGGGCTCTTCCAGACCACCTCGCCCGTGCGATAATCCACGGCGATCAACAGTTCGTCCTTGCCGCCGGGGGCCAAGATCAAGCGGTCGGTAACCGGGTCGATCAAGGGGCACTGCCCGGCGTACCACTCCGGCACGGTGGCACCGTGATCCAACACGAGATCGATCATCCAGACGCACGCGCCCGTCGCGGCGTCCCAACAGGCGACGTGGCATTGCGGGCCCAGCGAGATCACGTACTTGTCGACCAGCGCCGGCACGGTCCGCGAACGGCCGTGGTAGTACGGCACGATTGCCGGATAGCCGTTGCTCCAAATCTCCCGGCCGTCATCTAACGAGAGACAACGCATCACGTCTCGGGAGCGGTCGAGCGAGGCGAGCGTGCCGGTTCGCAAGGCCGTGACGAGCACGTCGCGCCCGGCGGAGAAGAACTCGAGGACGGCAGCACGAAGGTCGTCGTACTCTTGCTGCGATACGATCCGCGGGGCGTCGGCCGGGGCCTTGCCTTCGATGGGAAACAAGCGGGCGAGCACCGGTTCGACGTCGCCGAACGTCTCCGGCGTCAATCGGCTCAACGCGTCGGCCAGCGTGTTGCGTTCTTTTGCGGAGAGTCCCTGCAACCACTCCATCTCCAAATCGGGGGCATGGTCCAGCACGTAAACGCAACCATCGCGGACGGCCGCCCCCGCGTAGCCCTCGCCCAATTCGATGGCCCAGAGCTTCGCCGGCCCGTCGTCACCCCATTGGTCGGCGAGCGGGACCCCGTCGTCGCAGATTGCGTCGAGCTTCTCGCCGCGGAACCAGGGCCAGGAACCGGCGATCTGCGAGGGCTTGACGTCGGAGAGGACCGGTTGGCCCGCCTCAACGCGCACTCGTCCCTCGAGCGGGTCGAACGGGGGGGCATCGTCCTGCCCGGTTTCGCGGGGTGTCAACGGCCCCGTCGGCCCAACGTCGACCCATGCCGGCACGGCGAACGACTGCCGAATCGGCCCAATGTCGAGCCACCATGCCAGCAGGAAGACGCCCGAAATGGCCAGGATACCCGGCACCAGGATGCCTACGAGTACAGTTCTCATGCCATTTAGTGTACCCGGGACGTGCCGCGGAGGAAATGCACCGCGGGCGTCTTTCTCGATTTGACGATTCGCACCAACCGGCTACGATAGGATCAAGTGGCGAGCCGCGGGGCTTGCCCCCGCGCACTTCCGCGCCGGTCGATGGTGCCGGACAACTTGCCACCCGATTTGGCTATGAGCCGTGAGCAATGAGCAATGAGCAATGAGCAGTGAGCAATGAGCAGTGAGCAGTGAGCA
>JABMRB010000051.1 GCA_013202865.1 Candidatus Nealsoniibacteriota bacterium
AGGGCTGACATTCGCATGTTGTACCGCCTCGCAGGCGGACACCGTACTCGGTTGGGGGAACGGTCTCTACGGACAGTTGGATGTGCCGTCGGGAGATGATTTCGTGGCGATTTCCGCCGGATACCGGCATAGTCTTGCACTCAAGTCGGACGGGTCGCTCGCTACCTGGGGGGCTCTGTATGATGGGCTGGATAATCTCCCTGACGGCAACGATTTCATCGCTATCTCCGCTGGCGGTTCGCGCAGCGTCGCTTTGCGGTCCAATGGCTCCCTAGTCGGTTGGGGCAATCGCGACTTGGGAGCGACCACCGTTCCTGCGGGCAACGACTACGTGGCGATCTCCGCAAGCGGATCGTTCAGTCTGGCGTTGAAGGCCGATGGATCGGCGGTCGGCTGGGGAGGGGGCCACCTGGGATCGGATGATCCGCCTCTGGGCAACGACTTCGTCGCGATTGCAGCGGGCGGCACCCATAGTCTTGCCTTGAAGTCTAATGGTTCGGTTGTTGGTTGGGGAGAAAACACATTCGGCGAGGCTGACTCGCCGCCGGGGAACGACTTCGTGGCGATCTCGGCCGGTAGCCACTTGAGCCTTGCGCTGAAGGAGGACGGGTCGTTGGTTGCGTGGGGCTATGACCTGTACGATCGGACTAGCGTGCCGCCCGGCAACGACTTCGTAGCCATTGAGGCCGGCGGCACGTTCGGTCTGGCGATGCGAGAGGATGGTTCGCTGGTCGGCTGGGGCGACAACCAGTTCGGCCAACTCGACATCCCCGCCCGCACCGACTTCCAAGCCTTCTCCGCCGGCGCCGGACACACGCTCGTCATCGTGCCGGAACCGTCCACGCTGGTTCTGATGCTCGTCACTACCATCGTGCTGCTCTGGATGCGACAGGCCAGACGAAAGTAAACTGCAAACTTCACTCGCCGACTGGACAATCAACGGGGACATGTCGTTTTCGGTCTACGTTGACGGTCAAACGACCAGTGGAGGCGAACTCACCTTGAGCGTTGTCGAGACGGTCGCGGGCCGGCCGCTTGCAGACGTGCTGAGATTCATCGTAGTCTAAGAACAGATTCACTCCGATCGCCACTTGGCTGACAAGATCGACAAGGAGACCAGAAATGATACGATGGTTTGGTCCCGGTCGCAATATCGCGATGACAACTACTCTCATACTAGGGCTGACATTCGCATGTTGTACCGCCTCGCAGGCGGCCACCGTACTCGGTTGGGGGAACGGTCTGTACGGACAGTTGGATGTGCCGCCGGGAGATGATTTCGTGGCGATTTCCGCCGGATACCGACATGGCCTTGCATTGAAGTCGGACGGGTCACTCGCGACCTGGGGATCTTTATATGACGGGCTGGATGAGCTTCCTGACGGCAACGACTTTGTCGGCGTTTCCGCAGGAGGCATGCTTAGCGCGGCATTGAGGACTGATGAATCCGTCGTTACTTGGGGTCGCGGCTACCCGGAACGGATCCACACCCTCCCAGGCAGCGGCTACATTTCGATTTCGGTTGGCGGGTGGTTCGGTCTGGCACTAAAGGACGACGGATCGATTGTGGGATGGGGAGCGGGCCACCTGGGATCAGCGAACCCTCCCCCGGGCAACGATTATATCGCAATCAAAGCGGGCAGCACGCATAGTCTTGCACTCAAATCCGATGGTTCGGTTGTTGGCTGGGGGGAAAACACATTCGGCGAGGCCAATTCCCCACCGGGAAATGACTTCGTAGCCATTTCGGCCGGCAGCCATATCAGTTTCGCGTTGAAGGAGGACGGTTCGCTCGTGGGATGGGGCACCAACGAATTCGGTGCCATGGACGTGCCGCCCGGCAACGATTTCGTGGCCATCGAAGCCGGCACCACGTTTGGCTTGGCGATGCGAGAGGATGGTTCGCTGGTCGGCTGGGGTGACAACCAGTTCGGCCAACTTGACATCCCCGACCGGATCGACTTCCGGGCCTTCTCCGGCGGCGCCGGATACACGCTGGCCATTGTGCCGGAACCGTCCACACTGATCCTGCTCCTCTGTGCCGCCGCAGCAACCCTCCGGGCAAGACGGCGACGCAAACGAATATGAACAACGTTGGAGAACTCGAACCCGGACGCTTTGAGAGTGTGGACCTCGGAAACCGGCGGGAGTCAAATCTCGACGCCGAAGGTGTGGACCATTGACGTTGACGTCCCCGCGGAAATCTACGTCGAGGGTCTTCAAGCCCACGTAGCCGAATTCAGATTGACGGTCCTCGAACCGGGCGGTGATCCGGTTGCCGACCGCCCACTTGCGGACTACATGCGGTTTGTTGTGGCAGTTCCCTAGAACCTCAGCCGCCTATATAGCATCACGCGCGGAGGAGAATGATGAACGCAAGGAGATTCATTCCAACATGGCTACTGGCGACCTCGATTCTATGTGCTAACGTGGGATGGATGCCCATCTCAACCCATGCGGGCATCTTGCTGGGTAGAGGCGAGAACGGCTGGGGGGAGTCTGATGTCCCCGTTGGCAGCGATTTCGTTGCCGTTTCCGCTGGCAATGAGCACAGCCTAGCGCTTAAGGCTGATGGGTCAATTGTGACATGGGGAGCCCCCATCTGGGGCCTCGACGAAGTGCCGGCGGGCAATGACTTCACTGCAATCTCTGCCGGCGGCACGCACAGCCTGGCGATGCGGGACGACGGGTCCCTAGTCGCTTGGGGAGGCCGCCCTAAGATGGGAACGACTTTCGTTCCTCCGGGCAACGACTACGTAGCGATCTCCTCAGGCGGATGGTTCAGTCTGGCGTTAAAGGCCGACGGATCGGTCGTGGGTTGGGGGCTCGGCCATTTGGGATCGTCGAATCCGCCTCCAGGCAACGACTTCGTCGCGGTTGCAGCAGGCGGCACGCATAGTCTTGCACTGAAGTCCGATGGCTCGTTGGTCGGTTGGGGTGACAATCACTTCGGCGAGGCCGAGTCTCCGCCGGGGAACGACTTCGTGGCCATCTCGGCCGGCGCCAGTGTCAGTTTTGCGCTAAGGGAGGACGGCTCGCTGGTCGCATGGGGTACCAACGAGTTCGGCGCATTGGACGTGCCGCCCGGCAACGATTTCGTGGCCATCGAAGCCGGCACCACGTTCGGTCTGGCGATGCGGGCGGACGGTTCGTTGGTCGGCTGGGGCGACAACCGCCACGGCCAACTCGATTTCCCCGCCCGCACCGACTTCCTGGCCTTCTCCGGCGGCGCCGGACACATGCTGGCCATTGTGCCGGAACCCTCCACGCTGGTACTGCTTGTTTGCACCGCCGTGGCAATCCTCCTGGCAAGACGGCGGCGTAGACGGAGATGAACGATTCCACGATCCAGAAGGCGATGTGGGTCTTCGCCGGCGACAGATCGTCAGGCCTGAAAGGCCGTCAATTTGCCTGCCATGGTGTTGGCCCTGATGGCGTGGGCCTGACGGAAACCGAAGAGGTCGATTACGAACTCCGCTGCGTAAACGCCATCGCTTCGATCTCCACGAGGAGGTCGTCCCGGCAGACGTCGGCCACGACGTAGATGGTGGGGACTTCGCCGAGCATCGATTCGCAGACGGCCTTGGTCTTAGCGTAGTCCTCCTGACACTTGACGTAGACGCGTACCAGTCCCACGTCCGCCAGTGTGGCTCCCAGACCCGGCAACCCGTGGCGGGCGTGATTCTCCTCGTCGATCAGCGCGGCAATGTTATCAAGCGTTTGACGGGTTTGGCCTTCCACGTCGCCGACGAACTTGGTCTCCGCGTCGATAATGCTGGCCGTGCCGGAGACGAGGATCGTCGCCATGTCGCCGCAGGCAATCGTCATCGCTCGGGCGAATTTCGGACTCTTCCGCCCGTACTTGGTGCCGTAGTCGAAGGCGGAGGTTTGCAGGGGGTTCTCCAGCGGTACCCATGAGATATCGTCCCGCTGGCTGGAAAGTGCCATGCAACTGAGCGCCACGTTCTTGCCTTCCGTGCCGATCCCGGTGCTGGCCGGGTAGACGGCCCGCGTCGCGCCGGACAGGGCACTGCTCGCCTTGAATTTGATCTCCTCGTACAGGTCGGTCCGTGCCCGATTCAACTCCTTGTAGCGTTGCGTCTCACCCTCGGGGCCGACAATGTCGCCGATGTAGATCCAGGTGCGGATCACCTGATCGAAGGAGAACCCCTTCTCGGAAAGTCGCGCGGCGGCGTTCTCGAAGATGTACACCGATTGGTCGTAGACGCTCATGCCGTCGGCTTTCGGACAAACGTTCGCCAGATGGGCCCAGGCGATGCCTTCGTGTTGCGAGACGACCATCCGCTCGCAATGGCGGCGGATGTCCGTTCCGCCGTTGCCACCGACGCCCAGGGCTTCGATCTCTATCAGTTTGCCCTCGCAGGGCGGTTGCGGAATATAGCTGGTCGCCGGCAGGTCGTCGCCGTAGAACTCGTGGATGAGCTGCCGACACGCCTCGATCTGATCGATGTCCCGCATGAAGACGGCCTGGCGAACGATCGACCCCCGTGTACTCTCCTCATCCATCAACGCACGGATTGTCTTCAGCGCGTCGTGAGCCTGCTCGCGCAGGGTGTTGCCTTCTCGGGGAGCGGCGGCAGCAAGGATGTGCCGCGTCGTGTCGAGCTCGACGACCGAATAGCCAATGCCTTCGCTGGACTCTTTTCTGATCATGCGCTTTCCTTGATGCCCGTTGCCGTGCGGTAGGTTGGGTGCCGTGCGGTGGGTTGGGTGCGGCGAGGTGGGACTCTGGCCAAACAGTCTACCGGCTCGGCGAGCGAAACGCCAACTGGGTCCGCAGCACGGTTGCAGTCGGTATATGTCAGGGCGTGGCTGAGGATCTTATCACTGTGCATATCTTACACGATGAATAACCAAATGTCGAGCCGATTTTCCCCGCGACAGAGGGGGAGCCACCCGATTCCCGCGGGCTCGCAACGCTTGCCCATGTCAGGAAAACCTTGACGCCGCGAAAATGCTTACTCTGGGGAAGATCTCCCACACCGATAGACTCGGAGGGTGGAACCGGCCGTGTTGGTTGGGGCGGTCATCGACACCCCGACGGAGATTTACTACGATGGGCCGCAAAGGGTGCAGCGAGCCGCGGGGCTTGCCCCCGCGCAACCTACGGCGCGAAGCCGCAAGCGGCTGCGAAGCCGCAAGAGTTACCACGAAAAGACCCCATGAGCCCTATCTCGGCAATCGACGATGTCCTCTCCCGGCTGAACCCGCAACAACGTGAGGCGGCCACGCACGGCGACAAACCGCTGTTGATCGTCGCCGGGGCCGGCACCGGAAAGACGGCCACGCTGGTCCATCGCGTGGCCTGGCTGATCGCCCGGGGCGTTGACCCCCGCCGGATCCTGCTGCTGACCTTCACGCGTCGCGCGTCGGCCGAGATGCTCCGCCGCGTGGACGCCCTGCTGCGGCAACTCGCCCGGGCACAGCCCAACGACGCGGGAGCTACCAGCGAGAAGTCGTCTGCGGAAGCTCGGCGGATCCGCGGCAGCCGGGTCTGGGGCGGCACGTTCCATGCGGTCGCCACCCGGTTGTTACGCAAATACGGCAAGGCGATCAAGCTACCGGCCGGATTCACGATCCACGACCGGACCGATTCGGAGGACCTGCTGAACGTCGTCCGCACCGAGCAGGGACTGGCGAAGATCGACCGGCGGTTTCCCAAGAAGGGGACCGCCATGGCCATCTACAGCCGGTGCGTCAACTCGCGCCAGAAGATCGACCGCGTGCTCAAGAAGCACTACCCCTGGTGCAAGGACTGGACCGACGAGTTGAAGAAGCTGTTCCGCGCCTACGTCGATCGCAAGGAAGCGGCCGGCGTGCTCGACTTCGACGACCTGCTGCTCTATTGGAGCGCCTTGTTGAACGACTCCGAGGCGGCCGAGAGCGTCCGCAAGATGTTCGACTGCGTGCTGGTCGACGAATATCAGGACACCAACGTCCTGCAATCGGAGATCCTCTACGGCCTGTCGCCCGACGGCCGGGGGCTGACGATCGTCGGCGACGACGCGCAATCGATCTACTCATTCCGGGCAGCCACCGTGCGGAATATCTTCGACTTCCCCGAGCGCTACCCGGACACGACGATCGTCACCCTCGAACAAAACTACCGCAGCACGCAGCCCATCCTCGATGCGACCAACCAGGTCATTTCCCTGGCCCCGAAGCGATACACGAAGAACCTTTGGTCGGAGCGGACCGACGGACAACGGCCGTGGGTGGTTCAGTGCGAAGACGAGGACGATCAGGCCGACTACGTGATCCGGCAGATCCTGACGCATCGCGAGTCGGGCATCGATCTGCATCGGCAGGCCGTGCTATTTCGCGCCTCGCACCATAGCATGGTGTTGGAGGCGGAGTTGTCGCGGCGGGACATCCCGTTTCACAAGTACGGCGGGTTGAAGTTCGTCGAGACGGCCCACGTGAAGGACCTGATGGCCTTCCTGCGATTGGCCGAGAACCCCCGCGACGTGGTCGCCGGCACCCGCGTGCTGCCGCTGCTGCCCGGCATCGGACCCGGCAAGGCAATGCAGTTGATGGACGTGCTGCTGGAGGCGGGCGGGAACTTCGACGCCTGGAAGACATGGAAGCCGCCCGCGGCCGCCGCCAAATTGTGGCCCCGGCTGTTGACACTGATGCGGGGCCTGGTCAAGCCGGCCGACGATCTGTCGGCACAAGTCCACCGCGTGCGTAAGTTCTACGCACCGCTGCTGGAAATGAAGTACGACAACTCGCCGCCGCGGCTGCGCGATCTGGAACAACTCGAACAGATCGCCTCGCGCTACCGCAGCCGGCGGAAGATGCTCACGGAAATGACGCTCGACCCGCCCTCCTCGACGCAGGACCTGGCCGGCCCGCCCCACCTGGACGACGATTACCTGATACTGAGCACGATCCACTCGGCCAAGGGACTGGAGTGGGACTCGGTCTTTGTGATCCACGTGGCCGACGGCAACATCCCGTCCGACATGGCCACCGGCAACCCCGAGGAGATCGAAGAGGAACGGCGGCTCTTCTACGTGGCGTTGACCCGTGCGAAGAATTGGCTCTACGTCTGCTGCCCGTTGCGATACTACTACGCCTTCCGGCCGACTACCAGCGACCAACACGGCTACGCCCAGCGGACGCGATTTCTCCCCAAGCCGGTCCTGGAGCATTTCGACCAGCACGTCACCCAGCTCGACGACGACTCCGACGACCGCGAAGGCGCCAAGCTCACGGTGGCGGTGACCAGCCGGAGCATTCGACAGGAGATGAAGGAGCTTTGGTAGTGGATAGTGGATAGTGGGGAGTGGGGAGTGGGGAGTGGTTGGGGTGGCAGTTGAACTGCCACCCCCTCGGAGTGAAGACGAAACGCCCCCCGACTGCGTTCGGGGGGGTATTTGTTAGAATAATCACCGACCTTGCCATCCGATCAACACACAATCAACAAGGAACTCGAACCATGCCCCCACGCACTCTGCTGCTCGCCGTCTCGGCAATCTGCGGTTGCGTTGCCATCGCGACGTCGGCCCGTGCCGAGCCCGAGTCGAAGCCTAACGTCCTGTTCCTGATCTGCGACGACCTGAACTGCGACCTGGCCTGCTACGGCCACGCGATGGTTCGCTCGCCGAATATCGATCGGCTTGCCGAGCGGGGGCTCCGTTTCGATCGGGCCTATTGCCAGTACCCGCTGTGCGGCCCAAGTCGGGCGTCGTTTATGACCGGCATGTACCCGGACCAGACGCTCATCCACCGCAACGCGATCCGCATCCGCGAGCGGTTGCCCGACGTGCTAACGTTCTCCCAACTCTTCCGCCGCCACGGCTACTCGGCCGCGAGGGTCGGAAAAATCTACCACTACAACGTACCCAAAGACATCGGCAACGAAGGGCACGACGACCCGGGCTCGTGGGACACCACGTTCAATCCCCGCGGTCGCGACAAAGACGACGAGGCAGACGTCTTCACCCTGGTGCCCGGCAAGTACGGCGGCACGTTGAGTTGGCTGGCCGCCGACGGCACCGACCGCGAGCAGACCGACGGCATCGGGGCAACCGAGGCGATCAAGCTGCTCGACAATTTCGCACAAGCCAAGACGCCCTTCTTCCTGGCGGTCGGGTTCTACCGGCCCCACACGCCGTACGTTGCGCCGAAGAAGTATTTCGATATGTATCCACGCGATAAGATCGTCGTGCCGAAGCCGCCCAAGGGGCATCTCGATGCGTTGCCCGCGCCGGCACGCGCGTCGATCACGCGTAAGAAGGAGCAGGTCAACATTTCCGACGACCTGGCCCGTCGTGCGATCCAGGCGTATTACGCGTCGACGACCTTCGCCGACGCCCAGGTCGGCCGTGTGCTCGACGCGCTCGACCGGTTGGGACTGGCCGACAACACGGTCGTCGTCTTCACGTCCGACCACGGCTACCACATGGGCGAGCACGGCCATTGGCAGAAGACGACGCTGTTCGAGAACGCCGCCCGGGTGCCGCTGATCATCGCAGCACCCGGCATGAAGGCGGCCGGCCGCAGCACGCAGTCGCCCGCCGAAATGATCGACTTCTATCCGACGGTGGCGCAGCTCTGCGGTCTACCCTTGCCCGGGCATCTCAGCGGCGTCAGCCTGGCGCCTGCATTGAACGACGCGAGTGCAACTCCCCGCCGCTCGGCCCTAACGCAATACGCCACCGGCTACAGTCTGCGCACGCCCCGCTACCGCTACACGTACTGGGGCCCCGACGGCAGCGCCGGCAACGAACTCTACGATCACACAACCGACCCCAAGGAACTGGTCAATCTGGCCACCCGCGAGGATTCGGCCGAGATGGTCGAGGAATTATCGAAGCTCCTACGTGCCCGGATCGCCGAGGCCGGGCAATCGCCGCCGGGGGTGAAGCGGATTGGGCTGCGTGTCGGCGGTAGGGCAAAGTAGCGGACAGCCGCCACATCGGCCCCCCGACACAGGGGTGCCGGTTGCTATTGCCCCGCCAGGGAGAAATGACGATACTCTTGCTTCGTTCGGATCTGCCCCGGGATCTCCGAGAGCAAGGAAAGCGCCATGTCTTCTTCGCTGGTTGATGCTGACCTTCAAGAACGTTTCCAACATCTGAAAGAGGATTGGAAACGCCAGTCACGTTATCTCTCCAACTCCGCCCAGATCGCAATGCTCTGGTCTTACCAGCAGATCATCGGCATGGGGCCTGCCGTTGTCCCGTTGATTCTCGCTGAATTGCGGCAGGAAACCGACCATTGGTTCTGGGCCCTGGAAGCGATCACGGGCGAGAACCCCGCAGAGCAAGAAGTTGCCGGAAAGGTCGACGCGATGGCCGATGCTTGGATCGATTGGGGACAGCAGAAGGGACTCATCGGTGATACTACCCGCTGACACTTTCCCCCGACTGACAGATCGCAATCACCGGATCACCAGCGAGCCGGACGTCGGCTACAACTGCATTGCGTGGGCGGCAGGAAAGACCGAACACTGGTGGCAGCCGGGAGTATTCTGGCCCGTTGAATCATCACGGGACGATCACGGTATCGGTGCGCTCGAACGGGCGTTTGAGGCGTTGGGATACGAGGAGTGTCCCGACGGGAGCCTGGAACCGGGCTTCGAGAAGGTTGCTCTCTACGGCGGCGGACTCGTCTACACGCATGCGGCACGCCAACTGCCCAACGGCAAATGGACGAGCAAACTCGGCAAGGCAGAAGACATCGACCACGACACGCCCGATGACGTTGCAGGCGGTCTCTATGGCGAGGTCGTTCAGTTCATGAAACGACCCGTACCGTCGTAGCGGGAAAAACGGGACAGGCCCGCCCCAAATCAGTTCGCCGAAATCCTCTGCGGCTTCGGATCCGGAACCGTCCCCGCCGGTCGCTGATTCTTGCCGTTGCGGCCCGTGTCGCCGAGGTCTTCGCGGGCGCGCTCGGCCAGGGCTTCGAGGCGGCGAACGATCTCGCCGTGATCGGCGGCGACGTTGGTCGTCTCGCCGATGTCGGTCTGCAGGTCGAATAGTCGTTGCGGTGAAAGATGCAGCTTCCAGCGGCCCGACCGGACGGCTTGCAGCTTCGCTATATGGTAATAGTAAAACGCCTCGTGCGGCGAACGGGCCGCCGGCTCGCCGGCCAACAGCGGCCAAATGTCTTTGCCGTCGATTATGCGGTCGGTCGGCGGGCCGCTGCCGGCCAGTCGGGTAAAGGTCGGTAGCAGGTCCATCGTCGTGGCCAGTTCGCGGCACGTGGTTCCCGCGGGTACCCGGCCGGGCCAGCGGACGATGCAGGGCACGCGCATCCCGCCTTCGGCCGTGGTGTATCCCCAGCCGCCCAACGGCCGGTTGCTGCCTTGCGGCGGATTGCGGCGCGGGGCGCCGTTGTCGGAGGTCCATAAGACGAGCGTCTGCCGGTCAAGATCGAGTTGTTCAAGCGTGGCGAGAATGCGGCCGGTCGACCAATCGATCTCCTCGACCGCGTCGCCGTAAGCGCCGTTGGCCGATTTGCCGCGAAACGTTTCACTTGCGAACGGCCGTTGCGTGCTGCCCGGCATCGCGTGGGCCAACAGCACAAACCACGGCCGGGCACGGTTGGCTGTGATGAACCGAATCGCCTCGTCGGTGTATCGCCGCGTGAGCAGATTACGATCGGCCGGGGCCTCGATCACCCGGTCGCCGCGCATCAGCGGCAGCGGCGGCCATGGCTTGCCGGGCCGGGCCGTCATGTCGTCGCTGTAAGGGACGCCGTGGTAGAGGTCGAAGCCCTGGCGGGTCGGCAGCAGCGACGGCTGATCGCCCAGGTGCCACTTGCCGATGCAGGCCGTGGCGTATTCCCGATCGCGAAGAATCTCGGCGATCGTGATCTCGGCTGGATGCAGGCCTTTGGAGTCGGCCGGCCGCAACACGGAGAGCCCCTGGGAGCTAACATGCATGTTGACGCGCCGCGGGTAACAGCCGGTCATCAGGCTCGCCCGCGACGGTGTGCAGACGCCGCTGCTGACGTAGAAATCGGTAAACCGCATGCCCTCGGCCGCCATACGATCGACGTGCGGCGTGCGGTGGACCTTCGAGCCGTAACAACCGACGTCGCCGTAGCCGAGGTTATCGCAGAGGATGATAACGAAGTTCGGCGGCCTGCCATCGGCCGCGTCTTCCTCGGCGGCACTTGCACGGCAGGCGACGGCAAGCCCGATCGCGACGGCCGTCCAGGCAAGGAAGGCGGGATGTTTCCGACTGCACATCGGATTGGCTCCTGTAGTTGCTCAGTGCGGCGCCAAGCACCCACGCCGGGCAAGCCCGGCGGCTAAATGTTGTTCAACAGGGCTACTCTTCCGGGCATGGGGCAATCGCCGGGCGCTTGGCGAGCTTGGCGCTGGGGGTGGCGTCGGCCTTCAGGTCGCCCATGGCGTATTGGATGCCGTCGAGGTAGTGTTGCAGCACGGCCGGGGTCCAGAAGATCTCGTTGTTGTGGCCTAGCGAGCAGTAGAAGACGCGGCCGCCTTCATACTCGCGGATCCAGGCCACCGCGTTGTCGTCGTCCTCGCGGCCCTTATGGTTCCGCTTCTTCGTCATGTCCAGGCCGACGAGGATGCGGAGGTTCTCGCGAGAGTACGGGTCCTTCATCTTGTAGATTTCGTCCTTGATGAGGAACCCCTTGCCGCCGAAACCCTTGTTGATCGGATGGTCGGGCTCCTCGATTTGAAAGGCCCAGGTCCCGCCGCCGCCCCAGGGATGCCCGTCGAACAGTCCGCCCATCATCTCGGCCGCCTCGGGCCAGTCGTAGAAGTTGTCCGTGGCGGCGTGGATACCGCAGATACCCCGGCCGCTCTTGATGAAGTCCATCACGTTCTTGCGGCGCTTCTCGTCGTCGAATTTCAGCCGCGTAGTATTGTTGAACATCACCACGTCGAACTCGTCGAGCTTGCCCGGGTCGAACACGGCCATGTCGTCGGTGATGACCGATTCGTAGGCGCCGGTCTTGTCGCCGAGGACCCGCAACGCCTCGTTGCCCACGCGGATCGAACCGTGGAAGAAGCCTTCGCATCGCCAGAAGATCAACATCTTCCGCGGCTTGGCCGGCTTGGCCGTCGCCTTCTCGGGCACGGCGTCGAGGATCTTCTTCATCTCGTCGTCGGTCACCGGCTTGAGCGTTCGCTGGCCGAAAGCCAGACGGCTAAGCACGGTCGGTACGGCCACCGCGGTGCCGGCAGCGGTGAGGAAAGTGCGGCGGGTGAGTCGGGTCTTGTTTCGCATGGTGTGCTCCTTCGTGGAGAGCGGGGGAAGGTTGGGTTGGGAGGTGAGGTTAAACGCTTCTTGATTGTACAGCGCCGGTGAGACGCAGGCAAATGTCACCGCGGGAGGCCATCCGCATTCAGAAGCGAGCCGCCGGGTTTACCCCGGCGCATAGTGGGGGGTTACGGACCGAACAACAGCCCCATCAGGTCCGACGTGCCCAGGGCGGTGGGGCTGGCGAGGACTTCGCCGGCGGCGAAACCGGCCGCCATGCCCTGTTGCTGGGCAAAAATGCGAAACCGGTCGAGCACGCCATGCCGCTCGGGCGGAAACTGGCTCTCGTAGGCGCCGATCGACGCTAGCTTCTTCTCCAACGTGTCGCCGATGTCTACCACAAGCCCGTCGCTGGGAACCGGCGCCAGCGTGCGGAATGCGAGAAAGAAATGGAGATGTTTCGAGATGGTGTGCGTCGGCAACCCCTCGAAGTGCTCGTCCCACTTCGTCAACCGCGAATAGAAGACGGCCGCGTCGGTAATCAACGACGCCTGCAAGTGGTCCGGTGAGGCCATCGGTGTGCGGTCGCCCAACCCCAGAACGAGCCGGGGCCGATAGCGGCGCAGCTCGCGGGCGAGCGCGAGGCGAGCCTCGAAACCATCGAACAAACGCCGGTTGGGCAGATCGAGCGTGACGCGAACTTCCGCACCCAGGACCTCGGCCGCCCGTTGTGCTTCGGCCAGACGGACCTCCGGCCCCGGCGAGCCGGGCGTCGGTTCCCCGTCGGTCAGGTCGACAATCCCCACACGGTATCCTTGCTGCACAAGCTTCGCCACCGTGCCGCCGCACGCAATCTCGACGTCGTCCGGGTGGGCCCCCACGGCGATCACGTCCAGCACGGGGTGTTCATCAACCGACACGTTCTCGGACATCAATCAGAACTCCCAAGTGGTCCGTCAAGCTTCATGTTTCGCGTAGCTGGATTCGCAAGACTTCAGTCGTCGCCGCATTTGACTGAATTCTCGCGAATCCAGCTACGCGGGGACCCTATCTGTCACTTCACACGCTCGGATTCTAGCTCCCAACTGGCCAAATTGAAACGCACCCCCCCCCAAGATAGCGAGGCAAGACTCCGAATTCGATTGTTTGGGTTCCGTTCGTAGTACCGCCTTCAGGCGGAAAACGCCTTGCCAGGGCGAGCTGAGATCCTCCATATTCCGGCTGAAGCCGGTACTACGAACGACGAATTGACAACCCCGCTGCCGAGTCGCTAGGATGGTAAGGGTAGATTCCCACTGCCAAGAGGATATCCTCCGATGCGTCGATGTCACGGTTCAGTGCGACCGGTTTTGCAGGCCGTTGTGGGCATGTTCCTTGCCCTGGCTGTTGCCGGCCTGCCTGGCAGCCCGACCCTGGGGGCCGAGAACAATCGTCCCAAGAAGTTCGACCGCGGCGTGCTGATCCGCATGGAGGGACCGATCACGCCGAGGTTACAGCAGTTCCTCTTCCGCAAGTTGGACGTCGCCAAGTCGAAGCGGGCCGATCTGGTCATCATCGAGATCGACAGCCCCGGCGGATACCTGCACGAAAGCCTGGAGATCGCCGAGCGGCTACGGGACCTCCGCGATGAGGAGGGGATGTACGCCGTGGCCTTCGTGCCCGAAGAAGCGATCAGCGGGGCGGCCATCTCCGCGCTGGGATGCGACGAGATTCTCATGCACCCGGGCGCTCTAATCGGCGACGCCGGGGCCATCTATCAGGGCGAAGACTCCCTGTTTCGCCATGCCCCGCAGAAAATTCGCGACTATCTGCTCGAGCACCTGGAGGGCCTGGCCAAGGCCAAGGGACGCCCCGTCGGCCTGATCGAGTCGATGGCCCATCTCGAACTGGAAGTCTTCGTCATGCACGATCCGCAGTCGGGCGAGACGGCCTATATGTCGCAAGAGGAGATCGACGCGGATGAATCCGGCCGCTGGGTCAAGGGCAAGCTCGTGCCGGAAACCGAAAAGGACTCGTTCCTGACGGTCAAAGGAAGCCGGGCGGTCGAACTAAAACTGGCCGAGGGACTGGTCAAGACTCGCGGCGAGCTGCGCGAGCGCTTCGGTCTCAAAGACGAACTGCTGGTGCTCGAACCGACCGGCGTCGACACGGCCGTCTACATCCTCAACCTGTGGCCCGTCACCGGGCTGTTGTTCGTCATCGGGCTGGTGGCGCTCTACATCGAATTCTCCGCCCCGGGCATCGGCTTGGGGGGGCTCGTGGCCGGGCTCTGCTTCTCGCTCTTCTTCTGGAGCCGATTCCTCGGCGGCACGGCCGGATGGCTGGAGGTCGTCTTGTTCCTGGCCGGCGTGGCGTTCCTGGCCGTCGAACTGTTCGTGCTGCCCGGGTTCGGCATCGCCGGTCTCTCGGGTCTGCTGTTGATGTTTGCCAGCATCATCATGGCCAGCCAGAACTTCGGCATTCCCAACACGGCCCGCGAACTGCAAACGACGACCCATTCGCTGCTGGTGGTGCTGATCTCCGGGGCCGTGGTGGGGGTAGCGGCATACGCGCTGACGAAACATTTCGGCGAGATCCCGATCCTCGGCCGGTTCATGCTCCAACCGCCCGACGCGGTCGCACTGGCCGCCGACGGCAGCCCCATGATCGAAGGCACGGGCCTCCACGGCGCCCGGTTCGGCGTCGAGATCGGCGACGTCGGTGAGGCCGATTCCCCCCTGCGCCCGGCCGGCAAAGTCCGTTTCGGCGAGGAATACGTCGACGTCGTCACCGAAGGCACGCTAATCGCGCCAGGTACGCAAGTACGCGTCATCAAAATCAGCGGCAACCGCGTCGTAGTGCGGCAAGTTGAATGATCC
The DNA here is from genome assembly GCA_013202865.1 of Candidatus Nealsoniibacteriota bacterium. Lineage (GTDB taxonomy): Bacteria > Planctomycetota > Planctomycetia > Pirellulales > Thermoguttaceae > JABMRB01. The sequence goes on from JABMRB010000051.1 coordinate 15,071, forward strand.
CAAGGACAAATCCCATGAAAACCCGCATCCTCTTCCCGCTCGTCGTCGTCGCGTTGGCGGCCGCAACGCTTTGGGCCTTCGTGGCGCCCGAGCAGAAGGTCCTCTACGAGAAAGAGTCGCCCTATAACAACATCGTCGTGACCGAAGACGACGACGGCCTGCGGACGTTGTGGTTCGAGCTCAACGGGGTCCGCCAGAGTGTGGTCAAGCCGGGCGACCCCGACCACATCGAACTGCCCTACGCCAAGGCGATGACCGTGGGACTGGCGATGGTCGAGCGGCCCGAGCGGATCTTGATTATCGGGCTCGGCGGCGCCACGATCCCCCGTTTCCTTCGCAAACATTATCCCAACGCGACGATCGACGTCGTGGACATCGACCCGGACGTGGTCGACGTGGCGAAGAAGTATTTCGGCTTTCGCGAAGACGCCACCATGCGCGCCCACGTGGCCGACGGGCGGAAGTTCATCGAGGAGTGTAAGAAACCCTACGACGTGATCTTCCTCGACGCCTACGGCTACGACAACATCCCCTACGCGCTGGCCACCCGGGAATTCCTCCAGGCCACCCGCCGGGCGACCAAGCCGGGCGGCGTCGTGGTCGGCAACGTCTGGAGCAGCCGAATCAACACGCTGCACGATTCGATGGTCCGCACCTACCAGGAC
>JABMRB010000387.1 GCA_013202865.1 Candidatus Nealsoniibacteriota bacterium
GATCGGGACCGAGTAAGCGGCTTACTCGGCCCCGACTCCTGTTGACCTCGACGCCGACTCCCAGCTTGGCGCCGGGCGCCTACGCCAAGCAAGGCGCAGGAATCGATCTCAGTTGGGAAACGGTTTTTCAGGGGCCCACACTGCTATGCAGCTTACCTAACGCGCCTAGCTTACCATACCAAAACGTCCCAGAACCGGTTTTTCGGGGGTTCATCCGGAAACCGCGTACCTGCGGGCCGGGGTGCGTTTTCAGAACAAAGGGGAGTGCTTCGGTCTACGCACTTCTCCGGGTTTGGCTGCTGATGGAGTTCTAAGGTCCTCGTCGAGCAATCGGATCTTTTCTGCGCCGTGGCGGGCATTGATCGGGCTCCATCGCAAGAGGGCCCAAAGTAAGACGACTTGCGGCCCCCAGAAGCAAGTCATTCCGACGACCAACGGGAAAAACCAGATGGGGCTGGCATCGGCTACTGCAATCATCACCCATGCCCCCACGGTCAGCAGGAACAGCACCACAGCGATGAAAATGTGCGCCCGGAAACCATGTTGACCTTTCGAGCGAGGCAGGAGGTCTGCAACCGCATAGACGACCAGCGGTCCAAACATCCAGACCAGCAGAAGAACAAAGCCAACGACGTCCAGCAGATGGAGACCGGTTGCCCGCAGTATTGCACACGCAACAGCCACCACGGTGGTCAGCCAGAATAGGCCGGCCAAGGTGAACTGAAGTTGGCCCGGTTGAAAGACCTTCAACGATCTTCGCACACGACTCGTCATCGCTGTTTTGTCGACGATGGCCGGCGCGTGGGTCGGCGAGGCCTCCTCTGGCTTCCACGGATGTTCCGGGGATGATTCTGATTCCAGGTTGTCGGATCGGTCGGAGCACACGGACCTAGTCGCCCTCGAAAGGTCAACGATCGGCATCGTCCGCGTTTTTCAGTGGCCCGTCGTCTTCAAATCGCCACAGGTCGCCATGCCACCTCAGCGCGCGAAACCCACTGGGAAGAATATGAACGAAGAAGATCAAGACGGGGACCTCGATTCCCCAGATGAACAGAAGGCCGAGCAATCCCGACACTGCATCCATCGCCCGGCCTTCCAGAGTGAGTTGGGCTACTACGGGCGGAATGACCAGGGCAGCGCCGACGGTCACTCCGACCCATTTGCGCCACTTGGCATGAGCACGCGGCCAGCACTTCATGGCCACCCAGATCGTGACGGGTAACAGCCACACGCAGTACACATACAATCCCAAGAGAAACGTCCCGAAGCTGACGCCCGAAACCGCCACAAGAGAGAAGAATACAGCCACGCCCGTGGTGAGCTTTAATAGCCCGCGCAGGCTGAATTGCAGGGGCCCAAGCGAACCGGTGCCGGGCCGCGTGTCGGCGGCTGGCAGTTGCTCGTCATGGTGCGGTGTACTCGGCATGGCTGCTCAAGAGCGTTGGCTGTGGAGCGGTCGGCAAACGCACATACATGATACCCCATGTTGTGGGGGGGCGATACACGCCCTTTCCTAAGACCCCGAAACTCGATACGCTGTTGGGGAGGCGATTGTGCGTGATTTCGGCTGCGCCGCTTCGCAGTGAAACAAATGCTACCCCCCCGAACGCAGTCGGGGGGCGTTTTACGTCACTATCCACTATCCACTATCCACCACCCACTATCCACTACTCCCCGCCATGCTCGACCGCAAATTCATCCTCGAAAACGCTGAAACCGTCAAACAGAACTGCATTAACCGGGGGGTCAACGTCGACGTCGACCGGTTTGTCGAGTTGGAAACCGGCCGTAAGGCCGTGCTGACCGAGGTGGAGGACCTCAACCGGCAGGCTAACCAGGTATCCAAGTCGATCGGCAAGGCCAAGGATGAGGCCGAGCGGGAGGCCCGAAAGGAAGAAGGTCGCCGGCTGCGGGAGCAGACCAGTACGCGGCAAGCGGAACTGGACGCCTTGACTGCCGAGATCGGTGACATCTGCCGGATGATCCCCAACATGTCGCACCCGGCCGCGCCGATCGGGGTCGACGATAAGGCCAACCTGGAACTGTTCCTGGGCGAGACGCCGCGGCCGGACTTCGACTTCGAGCCGCTGGACCACGTCGAGTTGGCCGAGAAGCTCGATCTGGTCGATTTCGAGGGCGGTGCCCGGGTGGCCGGGCATGGGTTCTATTTCCTTCGCAACGAACTCGTGTTGCTGGAACTGGCCATGCAGCGCTACGCCCTGGAGGTGCTCATGGGCGAAGGGTTCACGCCGACGACCACACCCGACCTGGCCCGGAACGAGATCCTCGAAGGCGTCGGCTTCATCCCCCGGGGGCCGGAAACGCAAATCTACAGCATCGAGAACAGCGACCTGAGCCTCGTCGCCACGGCCGAGATCACCCTCGGTGGGCTTTACAGCGGCATGACGTTCGACGCCGAGCAACTGCCGATCAAGCTCTGCGGCATCAGCCA
>JABMRB010000388.1 GCA_013202865.1 Candidatus Nealsoniibacteriota bacterium
AGTGGGGAGTGGGGAGTGGGGAGTGGTTGGGGTGGCAGTTGAACTGCCACCCCCTTGCGGAGTGGGAAGTGATAGAAAAACGCCCCCCGACTGCGTCGGGGGGATACGGCGAGCATGCTGGCGCACCCCTCGACGAAAACTGTGGAGAAACGACCATGACAATCAACCGTCGGCAATTTGTCGAACAAACCACGCGCGCCGCCGTTGCTGCCGGGACGGTTGGCGTGGGCGGTAACCTTGCAACGAGCGCCGCCGAGGCCGATGCGTCTGCTTCAGACGCACCCCTGCCCATGATCGATACCCACCAACACCTCTGGGACCTGAGCAAGTTCCGCCTCCCTTGGTTGAAGTCGGCCGAGACGCTCAACCGCAGCTTCCTCACCGCGGACTACCTGGCTGCCACCGAGGGGCTCGGCGTGGTCAAGACCGTCTACATGGAGGTCGACGTCGAGCCCAAGCAACACGTTGCCGAGGCCGAACACGTGATCGCCCTGTGTCGCCGCCACGACAACCCCATGGCGGCAGCGGTCATCGGCGGGCGGCCCGGTGCGGACGACTTCCGGCAATACGTCGCGCAATTCAAGAACCACGCTTACGTCAAAGGCGTTCGCCAAGTGTTGTTCGACACGGCACCGGCCCGGGAGAAGGCCTACGTTGCCGGGCTTCGCCTGCTGGGTACACTGGGCATGAGCTTCGACCTTTGCCTGCCGCCCAAGGAGCTGCTTCTCGGTGCCGATCTGGCCCGGCAGTGTCCCGACGTCCGGTTCATCCTCGACCATTGCGGCAACGCCGACCCCAAGGCGTTTTCCACGCGGTCGCAAGCGAAGACCGCACCCGCGGCCGAGTCACCCGCTCACGATGCCCAACAGTGGCGACGCGATATCGCCAAGGTGGCCCGGCAGAAGAACGTCGTCTGCAAGATCTCCGGGGTCGTCGCCCGGGCGTCCAAAGCGGACTGGACGGCCGCCGATCTGGCGCCGATCGTCAATCATTGTCTCGAAGTCTTCGGTCCCAACCGCGTCATGTTCGGCAGCGACTGGCCCGTCTGCACACGCGTGGCCAGCCTGCAACAGTGGGTGGCCGCGCTGTTGGAGATCATTCGCGGCCGCCCGCAGCCCCAGCGGCGAAAACTCCTGCACGACAACGCCGAACGATTCTACGTACTCAGCAAGTAGTGGCACGGGCGTCCCGCCTGTGGTTGTGGGTGGCAGCGATGATTTTTCCGCAGCAGACGTTGCCACTTCAATACGTGTTTTCGCAAAACCATCGCTGCCACCCGCGTCTACAACTCCTCCATCGCCAGCAACAGATCGATGGCCGCTTCCGTCGGAGATGTTTTCTCGTCGCGACGCTCTTGCTCGGCCGATTCAGACAACCATGCCAACGCGGCCGGCGGCGTTGCCGACGGGGCTTCGGCTACGACCGACAGATCGACTAACTCCAACTTCGACATGAAGTTCGTCTGGTTGTTCCGCGCCAAGAGCACGTCGGTGGCGTTGACCGAGCCGTCGCGGTTGAAGTCGTAGGGGAAATCGATCGGTGCCGGTGTGACGAAGTCGCGGGGATTGTTGCGGGCTAGCAAGAGGTCGGCCATCGTCACCGCGGCGTCGGCCGGTGTGTCGCCCGCCTCGGCGAGCGTGTTGCCTAAGTAGAAGACGTCGTCGCCGGGCAGGCCAAGGTTCGTGGACAAGACCGTTACCTCCAGCCACTCGTTGCGGATCGCGCCGTCGGCCCAGATGATCGTTACCCGATCGGAACCACCGTTGCCCGCGCCGTCGCGGACCTCGAAGTGGGCTGGGGGCGGCGCGGCCGCCCAACCGTCCGGTGCGGCGTCGTTGCCGATGTGGAACTCGAAATCGGCGGCATCAGGCGTCACGCCGGCGGGCAAATCGGCCAGGTCGATCATGATGCCGTTGATGCCGCGGCTGTAGCTGGTGTAGGCGGCAAACGTGGCCGCTTCGCCCGGCAGCAAGGCCGACTTGTCCGTGGCGATCGCGGTGTCGTCGTCGAAGCCGGGATTCGAGGCGGTCGGTGTGTCGAACTTCGAGTTGTTGTAGAAGATGTGCCGGCCGGCCACGTGCGGCGTCGTTGTGTAGGACACGCTGCCGGGCGTCGGCGTCGCGGCCGTCCAGTTTCCGCCGTCGTTACCCCACAAGTCGACGGCCTCGCGGTGCAGCGAATCGTCGTTGCCGTCCGCACCGGCAGGCCATGGGGCCACGTCGTCGTAGTCCGCCTCGTCTTCGAGCAGGCGCGGGATGAAGTCCGGCTCGTTCGTCGGTGGTTCGTCGGGCCGTTGTAACTGCACGCGGTCTCCGTCGTCGCCGAGCAACTCGGTATACGGCCCGACGATATGGATCGGTTGCACGAGGTTGTAGGCGGCCAGGAAATCGGCCCGTCTGGTTGGCTCGGCCGCCGGATCGAACGGCACGACCACGATCGTCTCGAAAGCGCCGAGCATTGCGCCGTCGGCAAAGTTGAAGTCGACCGACTTGCGAAGCCGCCACTCGGTCAGGTCGACCGGCAGACCGGTCGTGTTGTAGAGCTCGACGAACTCCAACGCGTCGGCGTTGTCCATGGCGCCCGGGTTGTAGTGGACTTCGCTGACGATCACCGAACCGGATCGCGGGCCGCTGTTGGCCTCGCCGAGGGTGAGTTCGCTCATTGGGTAGAAGCGGCCATCGGCGTCGGGCCAGCGGCCCCACGACTCGCCGTTGTTCTGGGCGTCGAACTCGGCGTGGTCGGCAAAGTGCGTCAGGTTGCCGGCCGCGTCGGCCGCCATCAGCCAGACGTCGTCGCCATGGGCACCGTTGAGCGCGAAGTGGTTCGGCGCCGGATCCACCGGCGTGGGATTGAAATTCGTTTCGGTCAAGACGAGGTATCCACCCGGGCCGATCGTGGTGCCGCCGAGCAAGTTGGCCGGGATGCGGAACCGCTTGTAGTTGCCCTCGGCGAACGTCGGGTCCCAACCCCAGTCGTCGCTGAGGTACCAGCCGACGACGTCGATCGGCTCGCCGGTCACGTTGTGCAACTCGATCGAGTCGGTCTGCGGGAAGTCGGTGTGGCTGAGCACCTCGGTGATGACCACGCCGGGGTGCGGCGCGGCGTCGGCGCCGGGCGTGCCGCCGTAGGCGACGCTCGAATGCCAGTTCTCGGCGACGGTATAGTCGCCGGCCGGGTCGAGCACCTCCAGCGATGCGCCCTTGCCGTCGGCCCGGCCGGGCCAGTCGGCGCCGTCGTCGTAAGTGAAGTCGAGCACGACGCGGTCGAACGGATCCACCAACGTGATCTGTTCGCCGCCGTTGCTCAGTCCGCCGTCGAACGTGCCGGCAACGTTGATTCCGGCGCCGTAGCGGACGGCGAAGGCATCCACGTCGCGCGCCAGCACGGCGTATTCGCCCGGGGCCAGCACGGCGGGCGTGGCGGACGCGTCGGGCGCGCCCAATGCGCCGGACGTGAAGACAAACTCCGCGTTGACGCCGCCACCGAGCGTGTACCCGATCAGATCGATCGGTTCCGTGCCCGTGTTGCTCAGCTCGATGAACTCGAAATCCTCGGGCAGCAGGTGTTGGTTGACGGCCAGTTCCTCGGGCGTCGGATCGGCCGGGTTGTACATCAGTTCGGTGATTCTCAGGTCGCCGGTCACGGGCGTCTGCGGCGACGTAGTGGTCAGTTCGACCGGGTCGGACCAGTGGCTCCAGCGCCCGGTCGTATCCTTCATTCGCACGCGAGTCCGATAGGTATGGCCGACCTCAAGCGCCCCGCCGGGCACATGGATCGCATTGTCGAACGTAGCGATCTCGCCACTTTCCCACTGGGTCGTGTACTCGAACTTATGCGGCGCCGCCGGGTCGTAAGCGGGCGCATCCGGATCGGTGATCTCGCCGATGCGCCACTCCATGGCCGCGAACGTGCCGTTGCCCTGCGGATCGCTGAACGAACTGCATTGGAACGAAAGGGCGTCGACGGGGAAGCTCGCCGGCGCGGTCGACGTGATCGTAGGCGTGTTGGGGATCGCGCTGGCGTCGCCCCCGGCGTTGGCTAGGGTGTCGAGATAGGCCGCCTGTCCGCCACCGCCGACGCTTCCGCCGGGCCAGGATCCGCCGATGAAGGCGAACTTCTTCATGTCCGCGACTTTCCAGGCGAGCGTGTGGCTGTCCCAATTGTGCCGTCCGGCTGAGGAGGGGGCGTCCTCCCAGCGGTCGTACTCGGCGGGCGCAAACTGCTCGATCCGCGCGGCCGTCCGGTCGATCCATGGCTCGATCACTTCCGGCTGGAAGATCAGGTCGCGGATTTCTCGGATGACGTTGCGATACTCCTGTTGCATTGCCGGTTTGTTGCCGATTGCGGCCATAGCCTCGTCGATGCCCGAGTTCCAGGTCGGGCCCCAACTTGCGTCGGAATCGAACGGCAGATACCAGAGTTTCCCCAGCGGGTTATTGTCGTCGGGTGCGAAGTACCAGGCGACGTTCTTGTTGGCCCCGGGCCAGTAGTCGTAGTGCTTAATCGCCTCGGCCACGGCATGGTAGCGGTACCACGCGTCGAAGTCGACGTTATTGCGTAGCCACGTCTCGTCCCGGCTCGAGTTCAGGTTGTTCTTGATGTTGTTGAAGTCAGCGGAATTGGTTGCGCCGTCGGGTGCCTGATAGCGCTGTTGAAGCGCACCGCTGCTGACTTGGTTGGTCAGCTTGTAGAGGTTACCTTTGGGCATATCGTGCGTTTCGAGAAAACGGACGTCGTATCGCTCGAACGCCGCAAACATTCCCCAGAAGTCGCCGTAGTATTGGCCGTTGGCTCCGGCCGGGGCCTCTTCCGTGCCGTCGACCACGCGGAAGTGGAACCAGTGGGTGTAGGGCGAAGGCACGTCGACCAGCCGCCAGAGTTCGTTGTTGACCGACTCCGCGACGCCCCAGTTGGCGTCCTGCCGATTGCCGAACATTTTGCTCAAGACCAACTGCCGCCACTTGGTCGGATAGGGCTCGCCGCTTTGATCCCGGGCCTGGAGGTAGTAGCCCGGGTTGAAGCGGATTCGCATCGACCGCTTGCCGTCGAGGTGGTATCTGCCGTTGGCGCCGCGCAGCCGCATGTCGACGTGGTCGTAGACGACGTCGTCGTAGACAAACGCCGCCTGCCAGTTGTAGGCACGTCGGGCGGCTTGTGTGCTCGACTGGGGAATCTCGTCGCTCGAGTTGTAGGCCATCATTTCGGCCACGTCTTCCGCCCGCGCGATCAGCGTGTAGACCGGCAGCGAGGTCATCACGTCGCTGTCGTAGACGTGGCCCGCGCCGAGGATCGACTTCGTTGCGGCAACGTAGTCGGGTACGCCGTCGTAGACGTAGCAGGCGAAGTTCATCGAGCCATCGTCCAGATACGGGGCGGTGACCGACGTGCCGTTGGGATCGACCGCGACGATCCGGTATCGCACCAGTGTCCGGTTGGCGGCCTGGGCGGGGATCACCGCGGTGTAGATTCCGTCGCCGGCGACAGCGTCGGCCCCGTTGCCGTTGTCGTTCATCGCCACGGTCGCCCAATTGGCCGGGTCC
>JABMRB010000389.1 GCA_013202865.1 Candidatus Nealsoniibacteriota bacterium
GCCGATGGTAGTACTGCAAGTGCGAGAGTAGGTGTCGCCGGATTTTTACAAACAAGCCTCCAGGTTCATCGCCTGGAGGCTTTTTTTGATCGGCAATCGTCCACCGGTCAACCGCTACATTCTCTGACGCTTGGCGGGCGATCCTCTCAAGACCCATGCGGCAAACCACCCATGCGTAGGACAACACTCCCTGGGGGCCTTGACGTGCGGTTGCGTTGCGGTAGAATAGAGGCACTACTCCGATCCTAGAAGGGATCATTCCGATCCCAGCAGCGGTGATTTCGTCCTTGTGTGCCCGGTCTGAGGCAGCGCTAGAGCGATCATCCGAAAACGGCTTACCCGCAACGAAGGGTGGCTGCATCTATAGGATGACGTTCCACCACCGACAATTTCAAGCACGGGCTCGTTCCTTGTGGCCGGGCCCCGCTTTATTCGAGTCGAGGAAAACACCTTACAACTTCTTGGAGGAGATTTGTGATGAGATTTCGCAAGACATTTGTGGCGTTGACGGCGGCGTTGGTCGCCGTAGGGATGTTCGCCGCCCCACTGAGCACGGCCAGGGTAGATGCCGGCGTGATCAGTTACGTCAAGCTGAACGAGTTCAGTGCCGACGCCGATTCGGGAATCGACCCGGCCAACACGTACACCCACCTGTTGGACTTCGGCAACGGCACACCGGGGGCAACGGTCAACGGCGTCGCGTTCACACAGGTGAACGGGGCCAACCTCGACGCGATCCCCGGCTTCAACTTTTCGGTAAACACCAGCGGCAGGACTTCGCACGGCGGTAACGGCAATACGGGCGTGGATGCCGGACAGCGTATCAACGCGGTGCTCACCGACATGGTCTACAACGGCGGCAACGCGGCCGGCGGGGTCGCCACGATCACCCTTTCCGGGTTGGCCCCCGGTGTCGAGTACGACACGCGGATCTACAGCCGGCAGTGGGGCGCTGGCGCGCCCAGGACGGTCACGTTCGATTTCGACACGGACGGATTGCCCGACGCCGAAAACAACATCCCGACGATCAACGAGGACGACGCCAGCTTGACGCCGCCAAGCGACGGGACCTATGCCGACAACACGGCCTACGCTTTGTCGTACAAGTTTGTGGCCCAGAGCGATGCCATGTCCATCTCGATCACCCAGCACAATTTTAACCACTCCTGGCACGTCTACGGCTTGACCAATCAGGAGTTCGGCGTCAACGAGTTGTTGTGGACGGGGACCGGCCCCGGGGACTGGAAATCGGCGAATTGGACGGGCACCGGCGACGCGTTCCCCGACGTGCACACGAATACGACGGTGCAGAATCACGTGGTCACCGTCACCGCCGGCGATCCGGCCAAGGCCCGCTCCTTGACGGTCGACAGCGGCGGGCTAAGCATCGCTACGGGCGGCTCGCTGCAGGTCTTCCGTGATGCGAGTTTCGCTCTCGGAACGTCGCTGGAATTGGCCGACGGAGGTAGCTTCTCGGCCGGCAGCGGTAACGTCGTTACTCTTGAGTTCGCCGGTACGGCGGGCTCTCCTTCGACGATCAGCGGCAGCCTGTCGGTCGGTACGCTGACCGACGGCGGCGCGGCCGGATTCTTCCGAAAAGCGGGCGACGGGACGCTCACGGCCGAGACCGTCACGGCGCAAGCCGGCACGGCCTTTCAGGTCAGTGGCGGCACCTTCGCCGTCGGTGGCGCCAATCCGCTTGGCAGCTCGACGCAAGCGATCGAACTCGACGGCGGAACAATCGAGATCACAGGCCCCCTGGCCATGGTCTCAGGGGTGCCCATTGACCCCGCCGGCCTGACCGCCACGGCCTCAAGCAACTGGGTCGACCGCCTGACCGCGGACGCCATCAGCGGTGTTGGGATGAGCGGCGCCTATCCCGACGAAGTACACAATACGAACGCAGGTGACATGTGGCTTGCCGACAACGAGGTTGACACCGCGTGGTACAAGGTCGATCTCGGCGGCTCCTACGACACGGTTACCTTGAGGCAATGGAACTATTTCGAAGCGGCGGCGGGCAATGGCAGTCGGGGCGTCAACGAGGCCGACATCTATTACTACGCCGGAGCGGACGATCCGGGCACCGACTTCAGCGTCAACTGGACCCTGTTCGAGGCGTGGCATGTCTTCACCCAGGAGCTTGGCGGAACATTCGACGTTACCGAAGAAATAGCGATGGACGTCACCGCCCGGTGGATCGGGATAGACATCGACAGCAACCACAGCGGGGACAACTATGTGGGCTTTGCCGAGTTGCGGTTCACCGGAGACGGTCTGACGATCGGCGCGATCAGCATGACCGGCACGGACGTGAACGTCACGAACGATTCGGAGTTGGCCGTCGTCGGGCCCAGTGGTGCGTTCGGCGCGGCGACGCTCAAGAACGGGATCCTCACAACCTCGGGTGCACCGGTTAGCTTTACGGGGGGAACCAGTATCGTTACCGTCGAACCGGCCGGTGGCCGCGTCGGCGTTAACCCCTTGTCGACAACCGATTACGGCGGCCCGATCACCGGCGGACACGCCGGGTTGACGTTTGCCTTTGCCGGCCCGGGCACCAAGAACGTGGTAGCGGCGGCCGACTATGCCGCCGGCACGGTCGCCTTCGCCGCCGGCAGCATGACCGGCGCGACGCTTGAGGCGGCCGCGGGCAGGACCGAGATTGTCGGTACGGCTCCTTGGGCCGGTTCGACCGAAGCCCTGCTCTCCGGCGGCACGTTGGCCCTGACGCCGATCAAGAACGTTGCCATCGAACCCGGACCGGCCGGCGCGATCGCCCATTACTCGTTCGATGACGTTGCCGGGGACATCGTTCCCGACTCGTCCGGCAGCGCCGTGACGTACGACGCGATGAACTACGGGGCTACCGTTGTCGCCGGTCTCGTCGGTTCCGGGGCGATGAGTTTCGACGGCACCGACGACTACATCGGACTCGGCGCCGATACCAATCCGCTCAACGGAGAAAGTGCGTTTTCCGTCGCTTGGTGGTCGAACATGGATACCCATCAGGTGGGGGCTCAAATCTCCAGCGACTCGTCAGCCGGCGCAAACCGGCTCATACTGCAGGACAACCCTCCCAACGCGCCCGTTTACGCGAATGGAGACGTGTTCGGCGGGGACCTTCAATACACGGCCGATAGTCAATGGCATCACTA
>JABMRB010000390.1 GCA_013202865.1 Candidatus Nealsoniibacteriota bacterium
GGGTGATCTCCTCGAGAATGGCGGGATCGTCGATGGTGGCCGGCATCGTCCACTGCTTACCGTCGGCATGTAGAGGACGGCCCGGTCGCCCTTGACCACTCCCTGGTTGGCCAGAGCGCCCGCGAACAGCGCCACCCGGTCGCGCAATTCTCGGTAGGTGAAAGTCTTCTGCGTTTGGGTCAGCGGGCTGTCGTAGATCAACGCCGCCTGGTCGGCGCGGCCGTTCTCGACGTGACGGTCCAGCGCGTTGTACGATGTATTGAGTTGGCCCCCCGGGAACCAGCGGTAGAAGGGCATCTTGGAGTCGTCGCGGACCCGGTCCCACTTCTTGTACCAGTCGACGCCCTCGGCGGCCTCGGCCCAGAAACCGTCACAATCTTCCAGCGAGCGACGGTACATGTCGTCGAACTTCATATCCACACTTCCTTCCTGATGTTTGGAAACTCGACTCGATGGGCCGTTGTCGTGGCGGGATCGTCTGCACCGAGCACGAGACCGGCCACCCCACAAGCCTACAAAGCGCTTCAGCGGAGTCAAGTCACCCAGCGGCAGTGGGGATTGCAAATTGAGAATTGCAAATTGAAAATTGGAAGGACGAAGGACCCATTCCCGGCTTGGAAACGGCTGGGACGTTGTGGAGTGACGAGAGGAACTTCGCGCCGCGCCCGAGAGCAACACAGACAACAAAGACAACGGCGAGTACGGCGAACACGGCGAACGATGCGGGTTTTAGCGAGTGGATAGAAGAGGCGGCGAACCATCACCAACACAGTCTATCACTGAAGAGATGTTGCGTGACGGCGTGGCAAAGACGATGGCTGATCGGGACAAGGCCTTCCGTAAATCGCTCGACAGGGTCAGCAAGGAATAGGGGGCTCTGGGGTACTGGACGCTGGGGGCCGGATGTGGTAGGATCTGTGGCTTTCCCCTGATAGTCGAAAAGAGAGGTAGTCTGATGGCAGAACAATCTGAATCTTCGGCCAGCGTCGTGCAGGCCAAGGACCAGCTTGAGCTTGAGAAGCTAGAGCTTGAGCTTGAACAGCTTCGCCATCCGGTCAAATCATCCTTGAAGAGCTTTGGCTGGAAAGATATCGTCACGATCTTCGTTGCCTTCGCGGCCATTATGGTGGGTGTAATGACCGGTCTGTTCAACGTGCGTAACGAGAGGTTGCGTATTGAAAGAATGCAGTTGGAGGATGGGAACAAAGAGCTAGAAGAGACACGGACTAGCTTACAGAATGAACAGGGACGCATTGAAGAAGAACTCAGGATAACCAGAGATCAATTGGGGCTTCACGATAAGGAGTGGGAGACAATTGGCGACTGTATCAACACTTGCCCTGACGATGATATCGACACTGGGGTCATTCTGATTCCCAATGTCGACGGATCCAGTTTTAGTATCGGCGTGGAACTGGTGGGAGTTGACTGGCCTTCTTCGCTTTACTTAGAAGATGGAACACTGAGGGTGGAATACATCCATAAACAAGGTGAGCCACAAGTAAAGGTCGGCACCAGTGAGATTCTGGACAAGTTGCAGCATATCCGTCGGTTATCGTCTCTGACAATCAAGGATATTCAATTGGCAAAGGAGGATGTTGAGCGTATTGCCAGACTGAAGATTGATTCACTTTCGCTTATCAACATCAGCGACGGAGAGTGCGATGACTTGGTCGATCCGATTGGTGAAATGACAAATCTTACTGCTTTGGGACTCGGCGGCAACAAGGGTATTCGTCACCCACGAGCGTTAGGGCGTCTGAACCGTCTCACCTTTCTCAATCTGGCGAAAACATCCTTTGACGATGAAGGAATGGCTCTTCTTCGGGCGTCCAAGGACAGCTTACGGTCTCTGATACTAGGTTACACTCAGGTGTCAGACGGTGGGTTGCGACACCTGAAGGGTTTCACGAGACTTGAGAGCCTTGAGTTGAATTCCTGTAAACAACTGACGGGAACGGGTCTGATTGAGTTGGCCGATTTGCCGAAATTGGATTGGCTTAACCTCTCCGGAGCAGACGCAATAGACGAGGATTCACGTCATGTTGAATCCTTGATGAAGAGAAACCCTTCTCTGCGTATACAGACCCCCCGCTAAAGAAAGCGATAGAGAACGCTCACAGAGTAATTGCTGATAATCCATTTGGTGATGAGTAATGTTCTCTTGAAAGGGCGACAAATGGGAAATGATGATTCAGAAAGCAAAACCGTTGTTGGCGAAGTAGCCGACGTATTGAATACGGAAATTGCCAAGAGGCTCTACGATGATTTGGTATCAGACGCCGCCAAAGAGGGCGGAGGCCTGATTACTGACGCAGTAAAGACGCTTCGCCTTCTGACATACTATCCGTTTCGGTTTTGTGCCATCACATTCGACAAGATACAATCCGGTATTGAGGAAGCAAAGAGCCGCGTTCCTGAGGATCGTCAAATCGGTGCCCATCCCGCAATCGTTATGCCTGTGTTGGAGCGGATTGGTTATGAGGACGACGACAGTATTCTGAGGGAAATGTATATCAACTTGCTTGCTCGTGCGATTGATAGAGAGAGGGTGAGCGAGGCACACCCGGCGTTTGCAAAGATTATTGAGCAATTGTCGCCGGATGAAGCGTGGATTCTGTGTCATCTTGTCGACTACAATACGGAAGGCACTTATTTACTGGTGGCAGACAAGTATGAGATTGCTATGAGTAGTCGGTTGGTGCTTAGAGCCCGATATTATGATAGAGAAAAGGAAACGGAACATTCTCCATATTACATGGTGATGATAGAGAAGGTAACCTCCCTAGTTGGGGACGAGTTACTCTATTCCGTATACCTGCCTCATTTGGAGTCCCTCAACGTACTGCACAGTCCGGCAACAGATACATTGAGAGTGGATATGGTAGAGATGGCAGAGGATGTGCTGCAACCTGAATGGAATATATGCATGCCCGGGAAACGGAATGCGTCCCAGGTGTTCACAATGCTTGACTCTTTCGGACTAACGGGGTTTGGGGAGCTATTTGCAAAGGCATGTATTCCCGAATATCCTGAACTGCAAGAGCGTGTCTTTCCTAATGAAGCAAGGGGTTCGCAATGAACGAGATAGAATCTAACGATTTGGAATCTATTGAGCAATCGGAGTTCTGTAGGGTGCTACATGCTGTATTGAAGTTAGGGTTGGAAGGAAACCGGTTCAAGAATGAAGACGTAGTGAGAGAATCGAGTTTGCCCGCCCGGGGAGCAGTCGGGAGCTACATAGAAGTATTGTGTCAAAGGTCTGGTACAAATGAATGGGTGATTAGGGCAGAGACAGTGATGACACACCTTCAGTTTATTACGGTGAAGAAGTCGACGGAGAATTCGGAACGTGCTTCGGAGTATGCGGAAAAGGCGTTGAAACATTCAGAGAAGGCATTGGCACATTCAGAAACGACGCTAAAACATTCGGAAGCGACGTTGGCACATTCAGTAGAGACATCGAAAGATTCAAGAGAGACGGCGGTACGTTCGGAAGAAACCTTGACGTGGGTGAAGTGGTCCATAAGAATCGCTGTAGCAAGCCTTGTTCTTTCGCTTGCCATGTCGATATTCACGCTGTTTCGACCTTTCACATTGAACGAAGACCAGTTTAATGAAGTGAAAACGAGAATGGAACGTATCGAGAAGGTGGCTAAAGACTTGGACGATTGACGGCGGGGGTTTGCGAATCAAACGGACACTTTTAATTCTTACGGGGCGGGATTTCTGGGTTTTGGTTGTTGTCTATCAGTCTTGTTTTGCTGAGACACGGCATTCCCGGAAGAACCGACATGCCAGCGGACAGGCACCGCGGCCGAGGTGTTCGCTGGTTTGCGGCGCGAGATTTTCGACAGGGGGGAGGCCGTTTTCCTGCCTACCCCCCCCGAACGCAGTCGGGGGCCGTTTCACGCTTCTCCCCACTATCCACTCCCCCCACTAGTCAATCCCCGGGCCCACTCTGCTGGAGATCCGCAGGCTGTGGATATCCAGATCGCGGCCGTCGAGTGTGCCGTTCTTCTGGAAGTATTGACGCAGCCGGGTGACCTTGTCGGCGGCGGGTAGCTCGCCCAGGGCGTCGCTGCCGGGGGCGCGGCCCCATACGATGGTGGTGCCCGAGCGGGTTCGTAGCGTGTAGGTCGGCTCCTCGGCCACGCCGGTCGCCAGTGGGTCGGAGGGGACGATCTGCCGCAGATCGAACTCTTTCCAGTCGTCGATCAGCGCGGCGGCAATTTCCGCGCCGCCGAGCACTCTTGCGTCACCCCACGGCTCGCCCTCGGCGCCGATGGGACGGGTCTCGATTTCGACCAGCAGCGGGTAGCGGCTGGCTTCGACCTGCGAGAAATCCGCACGCGGCAATAAGACGCCCCCGGCGTCGACCGGGTCCCAACTGTTGCCGACCTCGACGATGCAGACCGGGCGGCGGTACTCCAGGTCGACGGTCACTCGTCCGCCGTCGTGCTTGCGTACCTGGCGGACCCTGGCTACCCAGGCCAGTTGCGAGAAAGCGTTGCCGATCCGCTCGGCCAGATTGTCGTCCATAATCGAGAGCGGTTCGTCGAGGCTCGCGGCGCGAAGACCCTCGGCGCGAAGGTCGCTGTGAATCCAAGGCGGCAGTTCCGTCAACGTGACCTTCTCGGGCGTGACGATGTAGGCCTCCGACGAGAGCACGCGCGGCCGTACCTTGTTCCATGCCAGGTACCAACCGCCGAAGAGCAATCCCACCAGCAGTACGATAACGGTCGCCGGCCGGGCGGGGCCCCAAAGGTACTTCGCCGCGTCACGCAGCCATGGCGGGAGCGGAGAGATCGGTTGCTTTTTTTTCTTCACGATCATGGGGGCTCTGCCTCGGTATTGCGAAGAGCGAAGAGCTATGAGCTATGAGCTATGAGCTTTGAGCTTTGAGCTTTGAGCTTTGAGCGATGAGTAATGAACTTGCTCACTGCTCACTGCTCACTGCTCTTAGGCTACCAGATTTCCAACTCTTGCTCCAATTCTACGCCGAGGCGGTCGTGGACCTGGCTGTGGATCAGATCGATTAGCCGCAGCACGTCCTGGCTGGTGCATTCGGGTTCGGCGACGATGAAATTGGCGTGGCGGTCGCTGACCACCGCACCGCCGACGCGCGTGCCCTTCAGACCGGCGTCTTCGATCAGTTCGCCCGCCCGGGCCCCGCGTGGATTGCGAAATACGCAGCCGGCACACTGATGTCCCATCGGCTGGGCCGCCTTGCGGAGGATCCAGTTCTTCTGCATCCGCCTGGTCAACTCGCGGGGATCGTCCTCGTCGAGTTCCAATTTCGCTTCGAGAATCACGAGTTCGTCGAGGCTGCTACGGCGATAGCCGAAGTCCATCTCGTCGTGGTCGCGATCGAGCACTTCACCGTTCTGTGTGATGACCGACGCCGCGGCCGTCCATTGCCCGATGTTGCCGCCGTGCGCGCCGGCGTTTCCATGCAGGGCCCCGCCAAGCGTGCCGGGGATGCCGATCAGAGACTCCAGACCGGCGAGCCCCTGGTGTACTGCCGTGGTGATTACGCGCCCCAACGAGGCACCGCCGCCGGCAGTGACCGATCGGCCGTCCACGCGGATCTCGCCCAGCGCCGGTGCGATCAGGCGGATCACCATGCCGGGCACGCCCTCGTCGCGAACCAGGATGTTTGATCCGGAGCCGAGCAGGCGCACCGGCACGTCTTCCTCACGGCAGCGGCGGACCAGCGCAATCAGTTGGTCGGCATCCTGCGGTTCGGCAAAGTGCTCGGCCGATCCGCCGAGTTGGAACCAGGTGTGCATCGCCAGCGGTTCATCCGGCCGCACGATCTTCTCGAAACCCGTCAATAAGCCCATCACAAACCCTTCGTATGTCGCCTGCCCCCAGTGTGATCAGTACGTCGCCTGGTGTGAGGCTGCCGGCAAGCCGACGCGAGATCGCCTCGACGTCGTGAATCGCCCAGACCTCGGTGCCGCGGCGGAGGACCTCTCGGGCCAAATCGGCCGCCGTGACGTCCCCGCTCCCGGGGGGGCCTTCCCGAGCGCGGAAAATCTCCGCCACCAACACCCTGTCGGCATTTTGCAGGCTTTCGGCCAGTTCGTCCAGTAGGTGTTCGGTTCGCGACGCCTGGTGGGGTTGAAATACGCACCAGACACGCCGCCCGGGAGCCAATCGGCGGACCGTTGCCAGTGTTGCAGCCACTTCGGTCGGGTGGTGTGCGTAGTCGTCCACCATCAGCACGCCTCGCCAGATGCCCAACGGCTCGAACCGGCGTCGCAGCCCGGCGAACCGCTCCAAGCCCCGGGCGATCTGCTGTGGTGGTACGCCGTTTTCACCCGCCAGGGCCGCGGCAGCCAGGGCGTTGAGCACGTTGTGTTTCCCTGGAACCGGCAACCGCACCGGTGCCTCCGCCCCACACCATGGCTGCCCGCCGCGGTAGATCTTCAGTTGGTATCGTGCCTGCCCGGTGGAGACGAGCCGAGCCGACCAGTCGGCCGCGGCATCCAGTCCGAACGTTTGCACGCGGCACGGCAGATCGGCCGTGATTCGCTGTGTGGTCGGGCAATCGTGCCGGGCCAGCACCAGGCCGTCGGGCGGCACCGATCCGACGAATTGGGCGAACGCGTCTTCCAACTCTTGCCGCGAGCGGTAGTAATCGAAGTGGTCCGGTTCGATGCCCGTGACCACGGCGTGCTGCGGCCGCAGGTGGAGGAAGTTGGCGCGGTATTCACACGCCTCAGCCAGCAGGATCTCGCCCCGGCCATGGCGTCCGCCGGAAGCTTGGCCGGGCGACGCGGCCCCGCAGAGCACGGTCGGATCCCGGCCGGCGGCAACGAAGATCTCGGCGGCCATCGCGGTGGTCGTCGACTTGCCATGCGTCCCCGCCACGGCCAGGGCGTGCTTGTCCGTCATCAGCCGGCCGATCATCTCGAAGTAGCTCAGCCGCGGAATACCCAACTCGGCCGCCCGCTGCAATTCCGGATTATCCTGCGGCACGGCGTCGCTATAGACAACCAGATCGGTTCCCTCCGGCAGATTCTCGGCCGCATGTCCGCAGCGCACTCGAATCCCCACGGCGGCAAGCTCGCCGCGTGGATCACCCGCCCGATCCGACCCGCTCAAGGGCCACCCGCGCCCCCGCAGCACCGTGGCCATCGCCCGCATGCCGGCCCCGGCAATGCCGACCAGATGCGCTCGGCGCGGCGCCCGCATCGCGGCGGGTATCACTTGTCTACGGACTTCCATGTCGGGCGTGGCTCCTCTCACCACCGGGATGATAAGCCGAACATGCAGTTGCGTCAATGGAGAAGGTTATTCTGGTCGAAGGCCCGGGCGTCCGGGACTCCGGCAGCTTCCGATGATTTACAGAAAGTAAACTCGGCTGCACGCCATCGAATAGTCGCCTTGGCTTGCCTCACGGATCACGCTGCGCACCACTTCGCCGATCGTGCGTCGCTGCTGAGGCCAATAGAAAACGGGGGCAAACACTTCCTGCCGCGCAGCGCGGTCTGCGGCCAACACCAGGAAATCGCGATCGTTGGTTAGCATGACGCGTTCGTCTTGGAGAGTCGCGTCAAGAAGAACCGAGTCATCTGTGCCCTGAAGCGAACGATCCTGAACTGTGACGACATCCATGCCTCGTGCCCGTAGCGCCTGGACAATCGGAAACACGATGTGCTCGTCCGCGAAGGCTTTCAGCACCGGCTATCCTCTCTCGGGCCGTACGTCACGCACAAGCTGCGGATGGCGACGGGCAAAATTGTCGGCGAATCTCGGCTCATCTTCGAGCGAGCCGTCGATCGCGTCGCGATGGTCCTCATAGTAGGCCAACGCGGCGTAGACTTGTGCCAACGTGAGATCCGGGTAGAGCGTGGCGGCGATCTCTTCCGGCGAGAAACCCTTCAGGTCCCGCGCTGCGGCAATATCGCAGATCCGTATGCGGTGCCCTGCCACGCACGGCTTGCCTCCCAAGACGCCTGGCGTGCAGGCGACATGGGCATACTCGGTCTTGGTTGTCGGGGTGTCGGAAGCCATTGAGCAAACCCTCCAATTCGGCTACTACCATTATACCACCGAAGACCTGCCCGCGGAAAGAGACTCTTCCCTCAATCCGTCAACCCACCGAACCGCCGATCCCGCGACGCGAAGCTGCGGATGGCGGCGTGGAGCTGGGCCTCGTCGAAGTCGGGCCATCCCAAATCCGTGACCCAGATCTCCGCGTAGCTGACCTGCCAGAGTAGGAAGTTGCTTACGCGCATCTCGCCGGCCGTGCGGATCATCAGGTCGAGATCCGGCATGCCGGCCGTGTAGAGGTGCGAGGCGAGCGTCTCTTCGGTCAACTCCTCCGGCTGCAACGTGCCGGCCTTGACCTGCCGGGCAATGCGGCGGACCGCGTCGGCTAGCTCGGCCCGGCCGCCGTAGTTGATCGCCAGGCAGAGCCGCAAGCCCGTGTTGTCGCGGCTCATCTCCACCGTCCGGTCGATCTCCTGCAACACGTCCTCGGGCAAGCCCTCCCGACGGCCGATGATCGCCACCCGCACGTTCTGCCGCATGATCGTGCCGCGCTCCTCGATCATGTACTGCTGCAACAGGTGCATGAGGAAATCGAGTTCCTCGGGCGGGCGTTTCCAGTTCTCGCTGGAGAGGCAATAGAGCGTGAGTTGTTCGATCCCCAGCCGCGAACACTCCTCGGTGGTCCGCCGCACGCTGGCCACACCGCGGCGATGCCCTTCGATTCGCGGCAGGCCCTGCTGCTGAGCCCAACGCCCGTTGCCGTCCATGATGACCGCAATGTGACGCGGCAGCTTCTGGGCCGGGACGTCGAAGGGTTCGCTGGTCGGGGCGTTTGTTGGATCGGACATGACGGGGTTCTTAGTTGTCAGTTATCAGTTGTCAGTTCTTGCTTCGATCTGTAATACTGAAAACACAGTACGTTCGTTGCTTCCTGCGCAACCCTTGAGATCGGCTGCAAAGCCGGGCCTGACAACTGATAACTGACAACCGCGCTTCGTAACTGTGGTGGCAATAACCACCTGCAACGTGTCTCGTTTGGCAATCTGATGCCGGATGTCTTGGTGCGTTGCACGCACCCTACGACAATAC
>JABMRB010000391.1 GCA_013202865.1 Candidatus Nealsoniibacteriota bacterium
ATAGTATGAGCACAAGAGTCTCCACAGCCGCACCCCGGTAAGTATACCACACGATTGCCAGGGAGGCCGGCAGGGATGAAACGGCTCAACCTGCGCCATGAAGACCAACGCCGCGAGATTGCTCGACCAACCGGGGATCGATTTCGTGGCTGGTGCCAGGCGGGCAACCTACCGCACATAAAGAAGCAAGTCAATGAGGCACGGAGGCGGAAACCGGCGGACAACCGCCCGTTGCAACGGATTGCAGGCAATCGAGCCCCAACTCCTCAATCCGCCACAGACCGAGGCTCTTGTCCGTGTAGCCCTTCATTGGGCACCGCTCGTCGATCAGTCGGATCGGGGCCGGGAAACTCAGCGGCGGTTGCTGCACGTTCAGCGGGCGCCATTGGCCGGTTAGAATGTCGCGGTTCTCCGGTCGGTCGGGGAACGTCGTGGTCGCCAGATACTTCGACCCGCTGCGGACGATGTTCGCCAGCGCCGCGGTGAGGTCGGCGTAGCTGAAATGCACGAGGCAATCCCGGCAGAAAACCAGGTCGACCCGCGGCAGTGGATCGCGCGTTAGATCGAGCTTGACGAATCGCCGCCGATGGTCGGCGAATCGGGCATTCGACTCGACGATCGCGTCGACTACGTCCGCACCGATGTAGGTGTCGACGTCCAGCGCCGCGTCCTGCATCCAGTGGAAGTCGCCGCATGGAACGTCGAGGATCGATCGGGCGCCGATCTGCTCGATAAGCCCGGGCAACTCGCGACGGATCGCTTCAGTCTCGCTTCGGGTCGAGCCGCGGCCGGAGACCGATTCGGCGCTTCGCCAGGTGTTTTCACGATGGACGGCGGTGAATTTGGCCTCCATCGATTCGAGTTGCCACGGTCGGACTCTACGCCGGCGCTGCCACAGCCGGGAAATCGATCGGGCACAGCGTTTGACGGCGATCATGGCGTCCTGCGGTTCTCAGTGGGTCTGTCATGCCCCAGGCTGGGGATGCCCCATTGTTCGCGCCCGGGGATCCGAGTCAAGGTTGAATTGCGACCGTTGCGATCACGTCTTCCACGGGCTAGAATGGGAATTGGCCGGAAATGCTACCAGGAGAAGAGGACCCGAGACAATGCGAATTGCGGTTGGCAGCGATCACCACGGCGTGAAAATGCGGCTGAAACTGGTCGAGATGCTCGGTAGTCTCGGCCAGGAAGTGACCGACGTCGGGACCTACGAGGACCAGTCGGTCGACTATCCCGAGGTCGCCGCCGAGGTTGCCCGCCGCGTCTCCTCCGGCGAGATGCAGCGTGGCATCCTGATCTGCGGGACCGGGCTGGGGATGTGCATCGCCGCCAACAAGTTCCCCGGCGTTCGGGCGGCCCCTTGCTACGACGACCTGACCGCGGAGCTTAGCCGGCGGCACAACGACCTGAACGTGTTGTGCCTCTCAGGTGATATGCTGGGTGAGAAGCTCGTCGACCGGCTGGTGGAGATCTGGCTGAACACTCCCTTCGAGGGGGGGCGTCACGCCCGGCGGAATGAGAAAATCGCCGATCTGGAGCGACGAAACGGCGACTCGTAGTGTAACCAGCCGGAAGTGACCAATACAAGCTCGAAGCGCCAGCGAGTGGATCCTGTGCCGGGCAGGCCATCCACTCGCTGGCGCTTCGAGCTTGTATTCTTGCGAATTTGGCCCTCCTTGCGAGCAGCCGCAATCCTGGTAAACTACGGGTTTTCTCTGCCCCGGCGAGCGTCGGTTGTGTCGGTCGCCAATCCCAAGGAGTCGTAACCGTTGTCCGACCTCAAACTCCAACTCGGCGTGAAGAGCGATCCGACCCAGTATCGCTTCTCCTACCCATGGCTCTTCCGGCTGCTTGCCGAGGAGGGTGTTGAGTACATACAATTAGGTACGTTCTTCGAGGTATACAGCCTGCCGGACGACTATTTCGTCCAGTTGCGGCGCCAGGCCGAGGATGCCGGAATCTGCATCCGCAGCATCTTCACGGCCCATCGCGAGTTAGGTGGGTTCTTCATCGACGAGCCCGGCTGGGAGCAGGTTGCCCGGCGGAGTTTCGAGCGGTTGATCGAAGTTGGCGGTCTGCTCGGGGTCCAGTCGGTCGGGTCGAATCCGGGAGCCGTCTACCGCGATCGCATGGGGACCAAGCGGCGGGGTACCGACTGCTATCTGCGGCATATCAAAGAACTGATGGAGTTCGCCCACGAGCGTGGCGTTCCGTGGTTGGGGATCGAGCCGATGTCCTGCCTGGCCGAGCCGCCCACCATGCCGGAGGAAATCCGCGAGATGGCCGATGTCCTTCAGGCCCACCATCGGCAGAATCCCGGCGGTACGGCCCGGGTCGGCTATTGCACCGACATTTCGCACGGCTACGCCGACGCCGACGGGACGATTCGCTACGATCACCTGGAACTGTTTGAAGCGACGCTGCCTTATTTGCACGAAATCCATCTGAAGAACACCGACGCCCAATACTCGTCGACGTTCGGCTTCGACGAGACCCAACGTGCGGCGGGCATTATCCAGATCGAGCCGATTCGCGAAATGCTGCTTGCCCGGGCCGACGTGATCCCGGTCGATGAAGTGGTCGGCTATCTCGAGATCGGTGGGCCGAAGCTGGGGCGAGACTATAGCGACAAGGACCTGGCCGAGCAACTCCGCACATCGCTTCGCTATCTCAAGCAGGCGTGGCTGGGGGACGCTTCGTCGACGGAACCCGTCCAACCCAAGGTCACTGCCGTGGCGGCCGCCGAGAAACCGGTTCGCGTGTCGCCGTCGGTGATGTGTGCCGATCTGTGCCATCTCGAGCAGGGCATTCGCCGGCTGGAAGACGCCGGGGCCGATATGCTGCATATAGACATGGCCGACGGGCATTTCGTGCCGAACTTGCTGCTGGGGCTCGACGTGGTGGAGCAGGTGCGACGGATCACCGCCTTGCCGATGGACGTGCATCTGATGGTTGAGAACCCGGACGATTACGTCGAGCCGCTGGCGAAGATTGGCGTCGAGTACGTGGCCGTCCACGCCGAGGTCGGGCGGCACCTGGACCGCACGTTGACGCGGATCCGCGAGCTAGGTATGAAAGCCGGCGTCGTGCTCAACCCGGCCACGCCCCTGGAGACGATCGAGTACGTGCTGGAGCGGCTCGACTTCGTGATGCTGATGACGGTCAACCCGGGCTTTGCGGGGCAGAAACTGGTCGTCTCCGGAATCCGAAAGATCGCCGATTGCCGGGCGATGCTCGCCGAACACGATCTGGACATCCCGATCATGGTCGACGGCAACGTCAGCTTCGAGAACATCCCCAAGATGGTCGGCGCCGGCGGCGACATCCTCGTGGCCGGCACCAGCAGTTGGTTCAATCGGGGTGCGTCCATGGCGGAGAACGTCAAGAAAGCCGCCGCAGCGATCGCCGAGGGGCTCGAGATGCGGGGGGGAGGAATTGCAAATTGAGAATTGTAAATTGAAAATTGAAAGAACATGGACGACCCTCGACTCGCGTCCCTAATCCCTAATCCCTAATCCCTAATCCCCTGAGGCTCTTTCTTAGGCTTTCTCGACTTCAATGGACAGAGGTGTCGATGTGTGCTTAAACCTAAACCCTCAGTTAGTTAAAACTAATCTTA
>JABMRB010000392.1 GCA_013202865.1 Candidatus Nealsoniibacteriota bacterium
ATCCCGTGCTTACTCGGTGGCGACCCCGTGCTTACTCGATCCCGGCGGAGAGGGTGGAGGCCAGCGGGTACGAATCATACGTTGCGCGATGTAGGCATCGCACGTAAGGCAGGCACGCGACGTTGGAGGCGGATGGAGACGAGAGTCCCGAAATCAGTCGTTTTTTCGGACGCCCCAGAATACGCGTGGGTCTTTCCGCATTGCAACGAAGACCGCTTAGCAACTCTGTAGCCGAAGTCGCAAAACGTCGGGAGATCTGGCGTTTTCAGAAACGCAAGGCAAAACGAATCCCGGTCAGGAGATTCGGGGCCCGTTCGTTCAGGCCGACACCGAGCCGCCACGTAGTCTGCAGGCGTTCGGTCCACAAGAACGACAGGCCCGTGCCGAGGAGATGTTGCGTGCCGTCGTCGTCCGAGCCGTGGTCGACGAGCACTTCCCATTGGACAAAGGTGCTCAGCCGATCGCTCCAGAGATAGTCGATGTCGGCCGTCTGTTGCAACTGGACGAAGTGGTCACCGAACTCGTGGAAGAGGGCCACGCCCGTCGTGCCGCCGAGTGACGTGCGATCGGAGACGTACCAGCAGTAAAGCACCTGGCTGAGAGGCTGGAGGCTGTTCATCGTGAACGGATTGCCTTCGAGTGTGATGGGCACGGCCGCCAGCAGGGCCGTTTGAGGAACCCAGCCGTCTTGGTTCAACGCGTCCCACATGAAGCCGACGTTCGGCTTCAGAGTGTCGTCGAACGGCGGCGGGGCCGAGGGACCGTCATACTCCGTCGACACGAAGCCGGGCCAACCCAGGCGAAGTTCGAGCCGTTCGGTCAGCCCATACCGCAAGAGCAAATCGGGCACCACATGCTGTCTAATGCGGGTGTCGGCCGAGCGATCGGTGAGAAACGTGTAGCCGCCTTCCAGTTGAACGCGACCGGCAAAGATCCCGGCCATGCGATCGTTCCAACGCCCCTCCTCGGGCAGGGCGGTTCCTTGCCGCGCATGGGCCGTTGCCGCCAAGACGACCGCCCCGAGCGCGAACGTGGCGAAAATATGACGTGTTACTCGATATCGCAAGGGCATGCACTAGAACCTATCGCACTTTTCCAGAGTGGCCGGGCGGTGTGACCGTGCGTATCGTCGGCGTCTTGGTCATCTTGTCCATCGCCTGGATTCGCCGATGTTCCATGGATCGCCCCCGGGCAACACCCTGCGAGTGGCCCGGGTTGCGATCGGTCACGCCTGGGAGTTTCGGTGTCGCGAAGCTTCGCCCCGGAGAACCGACCGTGAAACCGCGACGTGACGAGGGCGACGATGCGATGTGTGTCGACGGCGTGGGAATGTCCGTGTGAGCCTTCTTGGCAAACGGGTTCCACTTGTTCCAGAAGCTCGGTTTGGGCTGCGGTTGGGTGGCGATGGCCGAAGGCTGCCGTTGCAACGGCGTGGTCGACGAAAAGGTCGGCTGTCCACCGGGCGTTTGGCCTTCAATCCATGATCCACCGGTTGCCTGCCCGTCCGGTGCCCACGCGCGCTGAAAGGTTCGAGTCTGGCCGTTCGGGCCGATCATCGTTTGCTCGCGAGTTCCCTGCGTGCCGTCCCACGCTCGCGTGTCGGTCCGGCTGAGCGTGCGGCCGTCGCGAAGCACCATGGTCCGCGATCGCTCGTAGTTGTTCGGATCGGTCCCGGCCGTCGTCCAATCGTGCGAGCGCAGCGGCGTTCCATCGGGGTTGGTCCAAACGTGTTGGCGACGGTAGGTATACCCGTCGTCCGTCACGCTTCGCTCCCACGATTGGACCATCTCTCGGCGAGGATCGGTCACGACGTGTTCGCGATACGCCTGGTTGCCGTCTTCCGACGAGCGGTAGCGATGCGTCGAACTGACCGTGCCGGCCTGATTGGCCTGCGTTCGCTCGTAAGCCCAGGGGATCGGCTCGAACGCGGGTTGATTGGGCGCCGGAGCCGTGGGGGACATGGTCGGATAGGTCAGGACGGGCACTGGCTGGGGCTGACCACCCGTGGCCGGCGGTTCGGCCGCCTGCTGAGCCGGCGCGGCGGAAACGAACAACAGAAGTGCCGAGAGCAAAAGAGATTTGAAGCCAATCCCTAGCATGGTCGTCGTCATTCGAGAGCCTCCAATGGCAGGGGGGACACGTTATGGCCCCGATTTGCGGTCGATCTTCCATTCATATCGGCCAGACAGCGGCAAAAAATCGCCGAAAAGACAGAGTCGGTTGAGGCGAGTAGCTCCAGCCTGTACGATTTTGCGCCTTCCGTGAAGGTCCCGTCTGCGTTCCTGCAGGGACAGCACTTCAAGCCAGCCCGCCGGCCCACGACTTTCTACGGGGCGCTGATGGGCAGAGTGCTGCTGTACAGAATCAAGCGGGAAAGAGTGTAGATCAATCCAGACGTGAGCGACCGCGGACGTGCCAGCCACACCACCTTCCGGGGTGGTGCCGGCCGTTTCGATCCGAATAACCGGCACATTCGGAACATCTGGAACGGAGAGATGTGCATTGTAGCGGCAAGTCGGGTTTGACCGATTACTCGGATAGACGCAGTTCTGCGGATTGATCGACGTGCATCGTTTGCAGGGATCATCCACGTTGCAGCGGTCGTGCGCAGGGAGCGCCTTACACGGTTTTCTGGTCTCAGGGAGAGTCCGATGAGTCCTCGCGTTGACGTCTCGCCACCTGCACGCCCGCATCGCCCACCGGCTAGCCCGGCGCGTTTCAAGTCAGCCTATCTTGTGCTGGCAATCGCAGTTCTTGCGGTTGCTTCGGGGTGTACCGGGGTTGGTCGCTGGTACCAGCAAGGCTTCAAAGTAGGTCCCAATTACGGCCAGCCGCCCGCACCGGTCTCCGACAACTGGATCGATTACGAGAACCCGGACGTCGCCAGCGCACCGACCGACTATAGCCGCTGGTGGAGCGTGTTCGGCGATCCCACGCTGGATCAATTGATCGACACGGCTTCGCAACAGAGCCTGACCCTCCAGGCCGCCGGGATGCGCATCCTCGAGGCACGTGCCCGTTTGGGTATCGCTCGAGGAAGCCAGTTCCCACAAATCCAGCAGGCCTATGGGGACTTTGCGCGGATCAATACCTCGGGCAGAACGGCCAACACCGTCCCAATTACGGATTTCGACTTCTGGGATGCCGGTTTCAACGCCTCGTGGGAACTTGACTTCTGGGGCCGGTTCCGCCGAGCGATTGAGGCCGAAGACGCCCTCCTGAACGCAGAAATCGAGAGCTACGACAACGTGCTCGTCGTCCTACAGGCGGAAGTCGCCGCGGCCTACATTCAGTATCGCACACTGCAGCAGCGGCTCGATCTGGCGAAGAAGAACGTGAAAATCCAGCAACGGACTTTCGATATCGCGGATGTTCGGTTCCGAAACGGAAGAGTGACCGAGCTGGACCCCGTCCTGGCCAAGGAGAACTTAGAGGCCACGCGGTCGCTGATCCCCGATATCGAGAGCGGCATCCGGCAGGCCGGCAATGCCATCTGCGTTCTATTGGGCGTACCGCCGCGGGACCTGACCGCCGAACTTGGCGACGGGCCCATTCCCAATCCTCCGGCCGAAATATTGGCGGGGATTCCCGCCGAACTGCTCAGACGACGGCCTGACGTTCGCCGTGCCGAGCGGCTTGCCGCGGCCCAAAGCGCCGTTATTGGTGTGGCCGAGTCCGACTTGTACCCGCGAATTGCGATCACCGGTTTCATCGGCTTTGAATCGGAAGACCTGACCAACCTGTCGGACCAGGCGTCACTGGCCGGCTCGATCGGTCCCGGTTTCCAGTGGAACATCCTCAACTACGGACGGATCCGCAACAATGTCCGCGCCAACGAAGCCAAGTTCCACCAACTGGTTTTCGATTACCAGAGCACCGTGCTAGCGGCCAGCCGGGAAGTAGAAGACGGCATCGTGTCCTTCCTGAAGGAAAGGGAACGTGCGGAATCGTTCTACGAATCGGCCACCCAGGCGCAGCGTGCGGTCGATCTCAGCACCACAAGGTGGGAAAACGGTGGGGACTTCCTAGCGGTGGTCTACACGCAGGAGATTCTGACAATCCGGCAGGACGCACTGGCAGCGTCTCGCGGTGCGGTGGCCGCGAACGTCGTGTCCATCTACAAGGCCCTCGGCGGTGGCTGGCAAACACGTATGACGGGCGCCGGCATGCCGTCGGAGGCAGGCCCGTTCGAGGACGAACCCCCGGCCGAAGATGTGGTGCCACCTCCGGACGTGGACGGGGCTCCGCCGGCAGACGCAGGGCGCCCGGCCGACCCGGCCCCGCCTGAGGTCCCACCGGTACCGCGGGACGAACCGTTGGTTCTGTAGAGTCTTCCCTGGCAGCATGACCGCGCCAAGTCTGTAAAGGAGTGAACCCCATGCCCTCAGTTCGCCGAGTTATCCTGGTTTCCAGCGTGTTTGCGTTTGCGGCCCTGTGTTGCAGTCATCTGCATGCCCGGGACAAGACGGCCGGCCCGCACACATGCGGATCTTACGAGAAGGCTCTTCCGCCCCTTTTTGACTCGGGCGGCAAGCAGCGCTGCACAGCCAGATCGACCTGGTGCCCGAGCCACTACGATCCCAAATGCCCGCCCCGCATCTGCCCGCCCACGTACTGCGGTAGGTGCGATTGCTACAACGCCAAATGCCCGCCCTGCATCTGTCCACCTAAGTATTGCGGCACTTGCGATTGCTACAACGCCAAGTGCCTACCGTGCGTGAAGACTCCCTGTTGCTTTCCCAGCTACTACAAGTGCCCGCCGCCGAAGCGTTGCGTTAGCCCGGCGGCGAAACCGGGCATGGGAAAGTAGCCATCCAACTGAGGGGCGACCGGCCACAATGCTGGGTCGGATCCCCTGATGCGGCCCGCTTTCTTACTCCGCCAACTGCGACGGGTCGTACTTCACCCTGAGGAGCACCGAGTAGAACACCGGCAGCACGAGCATGGTCAGCACGGTGGCAGCCACCAGACCGGCAATTATCGTCACGGCCATCGCTACGAAGAAGGCGTCGACAAGCAGGGGAATCATACCTAGCGCCGTAGTCAGGGCAGCCATCGCAACGGGCCGCAGACGGCTGACGCCGGAATCGACGATCGCCTTGAAGGCGGGCGAGCCCTCGCGCTGCTGAAGCTGAATCTCGTCCACTAGCACGATCGCATTCTTGATCAACATGCCCGATAGGCTCATGAAGCCCAACAGGGCCATGAATCCAAACGGTTGGTTGGTCAACAGCAAACCTCCCGTGACCCCGATGACCGCCAGCGGCACCGTGAGCCAGATCACCAGCGGCAGTCGTAGCGAGTTGAACAACCCGATCACAATCAGCACCATGGCCAGCAGGAAGAAGGGCATGCTCGCCCCGATTCCTGCCTGGGCCCTTGTCGAGTCGCGGTACTCGCCCCACCACTCCAGTTCATAGTCCGGCCCCATTTCAAGGGCTTCGACCTGCGGCCGGATGCGTTCCAGCAGCGCCGAGGCCGCACCATCCGCGGGATCGGCATGGACGGTGATCGTCGTCTTGCGATTCAGCCGCTGGACGATCTCGTCTTCGAATGACGTTTCAAATCCCTGGACCACCTGTCGTAGCGGAATCGCCCGCTGGGCGGCGGGGCTCCAGATCTGCAGGTTGTTCACCGAAGCAATGTTGCTTCGTTCCTCCTCGTGGGATCGGAAGAGAATCGGCAGCAATTCGTCGCCTTCGCGGTAGACGCCGACGCCGGACCCCTCAAAACTGGATTTCACCGCCAGTGCCACGTCCTGCGCGGTAACTCCCGCGTTGTTGGCCTCTTCCTCCGCCAAGACCGGACGCATTACCTTTACGCTCTGCCGCCAATCGGTGCGGACCGCCTTTGCGTCGCCGTCCTCGTAGAGAATGCCCATCGTCTGCTCGGCCAGCCCACGGAGCACGTTCGGATCGCGGCCGCTGAAACGGATTTGGATCTTGCCGCCGGCACCCGGACCGAGCAGGAACTTCTTGGCGTAAACCTCGATGTCGGGAAACTCGGCCAGCAGGTGCTCCTCGACTTGTGGAACCAGACCGTCGATCATTGCGTAGTCTTCCACGTCGACGAGGAACTGGGCGTAGGCCGTGTTGGCTTTCTCCGGCGCGTACGTGACCAGGAACCGCAAGCCTCCGGCCCCGCCCAGCGTCGTCACATGGGTGGCGCCCTCCAGGCCGGACAAGTACTCTTGGATCTCTGCCGACGTGCGGACCGTTTCGTCGATGTGAGTGCCCTGCGGGAGCCAGACGTCCACCATGAACTGGGGCCGTGTGGATTCCGGAAAGAAGCTGCTGTCGACAAACTGAAAACCCCACAAGGAGATCGCGAAAATGACGGCGACCACGAGTATCGTGACCCAGCGAAAACGGATTGCCGACAGCAGCAGCGTCCGATACATGCCAAAGACGAAACCACGGTACGGGTCCTTGGCTTCCTGGCCCGCTTCCCTCTTCCCCGGTTTCAGAAACATCACGCATAGCAGGGGTGTGACCGTCATGCCCGTCAACCAGCTCAAGCCGAGCGACAGCAGGACGACCTGAAACAGGGAACGGCAGAACTCCCCCGTGGAATCCTGCGACAACCCGATCGCGCCGAAGGCCATGATCGCCACGGCGGTGGCGCCGAGCAGCGGTAGCGATTGCTGCGCCACCACGTCCCTGGCCGCCTCCTTGCCATCCTGTCCTCCGTTCATGCGGACCAGCATGCCGTCGACCACCACGATCGCGTTATCTACGAGCATGCCGAGCGCAATGACCAGCGCCCCCAGCGAAATACGTTCCAGGGCCACGCCCCACGGGCTCATGAAAATAAAGGTCGCCAGGATCGTCAGCGCAAGAACGGCACCGATGATCAGCGCGCTGCGCAATCCCATGAACAGCAGGAGAACCACGACCACGATCGCGACCGCCTCGATCAGGCTGACCAGAAAACCGTCAATCGCGATCGTGACCGCGTGAGACTGGAGCGAAACAACACCGAACTCGACGCCCAGCGGGATCCGTTCGGCCAGTTCTTCCATGCGAGCTTCGATTGCCTCGCCCATCACGACCACGTTGCCACCTTTGGAGGCCGCAATTCCCAGGCCGATGGCCGGGTGACCGTCGAACTGCAACACGTTCTTGGGCGGTTCGACGTAGCCGCGCCGGACGTCTGCCACGTCGCGCAGATAGATTGCCTGTCCGGAATCGCTGCCTTTGATCAACAGGTCTTCGAATTCCTTGACCGACGAAAACGTGCCGGTTGGCGCGATCGCAATGAATTCGGTTCCAACCTGAGCCCTTCCGGCGTCGGCAACGAGGTTCTTCTCTTGCAGCTTGTCAATGATTTGCCCGGGGTGGATCCCCAATTGAGACAGCCGGTCGCGGTTGGGTACCACGTAGACGGCTTCGCTACGGTCGCCCCAGAACTCGACTTTCGCTACGTCCTGCACCAACAGCAGCTCGCGGCGCAGCAGCTTGGCCACCTCTTTCAGCTCGGCGTCCGTGTATTCGTCGCCGTAAATGGCGATAAAGATCCCCCACACGTCGCCGTAGTCGTCGTTCACGATCGACGGTCCGGCACCGGGCGGCAGTTGATTCTGAATGTCCCCCACCTTCCGACGCAATTCGTCCCACACCTGGGGTAGTTCATTCTTGCCGTACTTGTCCTTGATCCGCACGGTGACGGTAGACATGCCCCGGTCCGATTTAGACTCGACCTCTTTGAGCTGTCCGAGTTGCTGGACCGCCTTTTCGATCTTATCCGAGACTTCCGCCTCGACTTCCGCCGCCGTCGCGCCCGGGTAGGGTGTGATGACCAGCGCCTCCTTGATCGTGAACTCGGGATCTTCCAGGCGCGCGAGATTATTAAAAGACACGATGCCGCCGACGAAACACACGGTCGTCAGAACGAGCGTCGTTGTCTTGTTGCGAATGGCTAGTTCAGCGAGATTCATTGGGACGCGGCTCCGTCGCTTCAGTTTTCGTACTTGCGAACTTGCATGCCTTCACGGAGCGACGTCACTCCGGAAATCGCTACCAGGTCACCCTGCTTCACCCCGTCGGTCAGCAGCACGCGGTCGTCAGTCAGCGGTCCAAGTTCTACCGGGGCCCTGGAGACCTTCATGCTCTTGGAATCGACCTTCCAAACGTACGGCTGTTTGTTCTCGTCGGCCTGGGTCGCGGTGACGGGAACGGACCAGGCGGCTTGTGGATCGATCACCACCCGTACCCGCGCCGTCATACCCGGCAGAATGTTCACGTCTTCCGGATTGTCGAAATTCAGCTTCACGGAAAAGGTCCGCGTCACCGGGTCGGCGGTCGTCGCATATTCCTTGATCCTTGCGGGGAATTCGCGCTCGGGAAGGGCACTCACCATCACCTTGGGGTCGAGTCGCTCGGCCCTCTGTTCGTCGGTTTCAGTCTCGTTCTTCCGCCGCACAAGATCTCGCTCGGGGACGGCGACTTCAATTTCAAGCATAGAGTTGTCCTGCAGAACGAGCACGGGTTCCTTGGCCTGCACGTTGGCAAAGTCCTCGACGAGTTTGCGAGCCATGACCCCGGCAAAAGGTGCCTGCAGCTCGGTATCTGCGACGGCCTTCTGAGCGATCTCCAATTGGGCTTGGGTCACTTTCACCGCTCGCTGGTCGCGTTCAATGTCCTCCTGGGAGATAGCTCCCGAATCCTCTTTGAAAATATTCTCACTACGGGTCAGATCTGCTTGGGCTTTGTCCAGATTGGCTTGCGCGACTTTCAGGTCCGCCTCGTAATCTCGCGCGTCCAACCGCGCCAGGACGGTACCCTTCTGCACCCTGTCGCCCTCCAGCACCAGGAATTCCGTGACCCGTCCGGCCACCTCAAAACCCATTTCCGCGTTTTGAAATGCCCGGATCGTACCGGGAAACTCCCGCATGGCCGCAGGTTCGAGGGAACCGATCGTGTGGATCTTGACCGGCCTGATCGGCGGTTCTTTCTCCGCAGGCGGCCCACTGCAGCCGGCGAGCAACAGCCCCACGCCAGAACCAATAACCAGCGTAATAGATCGAATCGTCCGCATCGTGTGGGCCTCCAGTCTGAGGGCATCTAGTTCAATTTGGATCGTCTTTCAAAACGCCAAAGCGCATCTCCGATCGGAAATCGAGATTCCCGCGGCGCGGGGATCTGCTCCCTCTGGCCAGCACTTTGCTCCGTACCCATTATATATAGACGAAATCGCCGCAGAAACAAGGCTCCAACAAGTCGATGCCAATCGAGAGCAAAAATGTGCCAAATGAAAGGCACGAAGGTCAAAGATACGTAACTCGCAGTCACATAACACTTTGCGCCGCATGTCAGGGACGGTTCTGCGGCCGTACCGTCTGGCCGGGAGTGGGCTTACTCCGGCACCGCTGTTTGATCGCGGACAAGATTCGAGTAACGGCAGTCATGGGCTACCTTGGGTCCCGGGGGATGGCGACGGAACCCATCATACGCGGATGGATGGAGATTCACAATTCGGCCAGCCGGTGACAGCGGGGATGTAGAGCGGCCGGTTTAGCTGTTGCTGAGGCACGCGTCAGAAAAGGTTGGGAATTCGACGCATCCGAGGAACCCCAGCACAACCGTTTCTTGCGACAGCGTCAATTGCCCGATATTATCCACTCGATCGAGGGGAGGTCGATGGCAACTGCCTCGCGTTTCAAACAGTCAACTAATGGGGGGTATGGTCGTTTCTTTATCGGTGGTTTTTCGGAGTGTCTCAAATCAGCCGTACGTTTACTGAGACTGCTCCAGGCCGATGTGCCTCAAACGCTCTTGGCAATCAGTCCTTGGACGCCTCGGTGGGGGCGACCTGTGCGGTAAAGCAAGGGGCCGTTTCTGCCTCCCGGCGACGTGATCTCCGCGTCTTAGCTGATCGGCACATGCTCGGTCCACCGGTCGTTTACAAATCGCTTCGCTTGACACTTGCTCTCGGTGTTGGTTCGGTGGTTGAGTTCCGGGGGCAGAATGCCATTCATTCAATGGAACCGCTGGGTGCTTACCGCGGACCAGGCGGCAGGTGTTCGATGAGATACCGCGTCATGAGCATTCGTAGGTGTATCGCCGTGCCGCGACCTTCGCGGAGCCCATGGTCACGATTGGGATACGCCATGTAGTCGAACTGCTTGCCCAGTTCGATGAGGCGATCCACCAGTCCTTCGGTAATCTGAAGATGGGTGTTGGTCTCGCCCGTACCGTGAACGATCAGCAGGTCTCCCTTCAAGCCTTCGGCAAAGTTGATTGGCGC
>JABMRB010000393.1 GCA_013202865.1 Candidatus Nealsoniibacteriota bacterium
GTTTTCAGTTGTCAGTTGTCAGTTGTCAGTTGTCAGTTGTCAGTTGTCAGTTGCGACTAGAATTGTGAACGCAGCGCTATCAGCGATCAGCCAAGGGGAATGCGTCTCACGAGGTCTTGCTGACGGCTGATAGCTGACTGCTGAAAGCCGCATCCAGCTCTCGGTCTACCAACGGTGTGGGTTTCCACGACTCTCTTTCTGTTTGCAGTTCGAGTTCTTCCCAAACTGACAACTGAAAACTGAAAACCTCTCTCTGTAATGATCACGGCTGTTCGGGCAACGCGACCTTCCACAAATGCCGATCGCTGCGGAAGTAGATGGCGCCGTCGGCAACCGCCGGCGATGCGAGGATGGCCGGATCGATCTGCGACGCGCCAATCACGCGGCCCTCCTTCTCACCCGGCTCGACGACCTGAACGAGCCCTTCGTGGCTAACGCAATAGAGCCACCCGTCGGCCAGCACGGGCGAGGCCCAGATGGTGCCTTTGAGCCGAAGCTGCCAGAGCACGTTGCCCGTGCGGGCGTCGCCGCAGGCCAGGATCGCGGGCGACTTGACCGTGTAGACCCGGCCGCCATGGACCGTCGGACTGGGGTTGCCCGACCGGAGCCGGTTCTCTCGCCAGAGCAGTTCCACTTTGCCGCTGGCCCGGTCGGCCCGTAGTGCGTTGAGCCCGGTGGCGGGCAGATAGACCACGCCGTCGCAGGTGGTGGCCGAGGCGACCGAGTGACACCCGGCGTCGAATTGCCACAGCAGTTTGCCGGTGTAGGCGTGATGGGCGGTCAGTCGCGAGTGGCCTTGCAGCAAGACGGCGTCGTCGTCGGGCGTTTTGCCCGGCAGCAGCGCGGGGGAAGCCCAGATCGCGTCGTGTTCGCGCTCGACGCGCCACA
Source organism: Candidatus Nealsoniibacteriota bacterium (assembly GCA_013202865.1). Taxonomy (GTDB): domain Bacteria; phylum Planctomycetota; class Planctomycetia; order Pirellulales; family Thermoguttaceae; genus JABMRB01. Next base: position 889 of record JABMRB010000393.1, read on the forward strand.
GCGTCTCGCCGGTGGCCTTGTCGATTCCGGCAGCGAACGACTCGCCCTGGTTCTCCATCTGTACGACGACCGTCTTGCCGGTAGCCAGCGGCGACGAGCCCATGCCGACGTCGTTCCGTGCGGTGGGGTAATCCAGCGACAGGCCGCGGAACCACTGCAAGTTGCCGTCCAGATCGAAGCAGGCCAGATCGTTGGTCGAGTAGAAAGCGAAGATCAGGCGCCCGTCGCTGGCGGGCGTGGGCGTGGCGAGCGCCCCGAAGGCGTGGTGGGCCGTATGGCCGGTAGCCCAAAGCTGCCGCTGCCAGAGGAGCTTGCCGGTGTTTGCATCGAAGCAGAGCACGTGCAGCCGGTCGCCACGTCCGCCGCCGGAGCAGGTCACCACCACGCGACCGGCCACGACGATCGGGCTGGACGGGCCACGGCCGGGCAAGGGCACCTTCCAAGCAACGTTTTCCGTCTCGCTGAACGCAACCGGCAGGCTCTTCTCGGCCGAGACGCCCCGGTGGTCGTTGCCGCGAAACTGCCGCCAGTCGCTTCCGCAGAAGAGGCACACGGCCAACACGGCGGTCGTTAGTTGTAATATCGTGGATTTCATGGGTTGTCTTCCTCGTAGGACGGGTTTTCAACCCGTCGTTGCAATCTCGGAACTCGTACAGGAATAACTTCCCGATTCAGTTCTGGGGCGTTGGCAGTGAGCTTTGAGCCATGAGCCATGAGCTTTGAGCTTTGAGCTATGAGTAATGGACTCTCTCGTTGCTCACTCACTGCCCACTGCTCACAGCTCATGGCTCACAACTCATAGCCAAATCGGGAAGTAGTTCCTGTACGACTTCTCAGGCGGGTTACACACCCGTCCTACAAAACTATTCTTACTCGGCCGAGAGAATCGCAGTTCCGTCGCCTGCGCAGACCCTCAGTTGGAAGGCCCAAGGCTCGGCCCAACTTTGCGTCTGTGCGTTCTGGCAGCTCTTCAAGAGGATCGTGTTGCAGCCCGGCTTCAACTCGGCCGTGCAGACGTACTGATCCAATTGCGACCCGCCGTGATAGACGTTGTGCTGATCGATCAGCCGACCGCCCAGCCAGAGCTTCACCGCGTTGTACGAGGTTACGCGGAACTGCACCTCCTGCCGCCGGTCGCTGACAAACTCGGCCGCGGCGTACCCGACAACGTCCTTCTCTTTAACCAGCACCTTGTTCAAATCGACCTTCCCATAGGCATCGTCGGTAGCATGGTCGATCCATTTCACCTTGTTGTGCTTGCCGTCGTACTGGGCCGCAAGGTCGAGCTTCTGCTCGGGCGGATAGACCACGTCGTAGCCCTTCTCGCCCGTGTTGTCGAACGGGCCGATCACCTTCCAGCGGATCACAAAGCCTAAGTGCCGCGGCAGGTCGGGCTTGCGATCGAGCTTCGTCAGTCGCTCGGCAAGCAGCTTGATCTGGTCGATATCGCGGGCGGCGGCAAACGCCTTTTCGTAGGCGGCGATCGCTTGTGGCGTCTTCTGGGCCTGCTGCAACTCGGTTGCCTCGTCGATCAGCCGGGCGATCGCGTCGCGGCGCATCTCCAGGCTCGGGTCGTCGAGCATCCGGGGGATCAGCCGCTGCGTGGCCGAGGGATCGACGTCGCAGAGCAGTTCGTAGGCCAGGCGCCGGCCGCGCGGGGCGTGGCGCACTTCCAAGGCGAATCGCTCCAACTCGATTGCAGGCAGTTTGCCGCCCTGCTGCAATTGACGCTCGACGATCGCATCGACGGCCGTGCGGATCCAGTTGGCCGCCAGCGGTCCGGCTTCATCGAGCCCGGCAAGGATCACGGGCAATTGCTCGACGTCGGCCCGGGCCAGCTTCTGCCAGGCGACGGTGGCCTCGCGGTGCCCGGCCCCTTTCGGCCCCACGGCCCGCAGCGTCGCGAGCAACGGCTCCAACTCGTCGGCCGCGGCAGCAATCGAACTCGCAAGTGCGGCAACGATCAAGATCAAACTTCGTGTGATGTGCATGGCGGTGATTCTTCCGGTCGGTACGATTCTTAAGTCGTGTGCGAGAAGCCAGCATTATAGAAGCAGCCTCCACGGCCGGCAAGGCGTGGGGGAAGGCAGCGGGGAGTGGTAGTTGAACTGCCGCCCCCTCGGACCGGAGAGTGACTGCAAAAAACGCCCCCCGACTGCGTTCGGGGGGGAAGAGCAGCGGGGGGCGTTTGCGTTGTCCGTCCAGAACGATACCGCTACGGAAGGACCTGAATCTCGATGTCCTTGTACTCGACGTGCATCTCCTGGCCACCGTGAAGTTGCAATGCCAGGTGACCCTCGAGCCGGCCCGGGTCGTTGGTCAACTCGGCCGACTTGGTGCCGTTGACCTTCACCACGATGTTGCGCCCGACGGCGGTTACCGACATCTCGTTCCATTGGCCCGGCTTGAAATAGGTCTTGACCTGCTCGGCCGTCGGGTGGACGACCCATCCCCGGCCGCCCGTGTCGTAAAGCCCGCCGACGTCGTTGGTCGGATCGATCTCGGCCTGGAAGCCATGCACGCCGACGCCGCCGGATACCTTGTCCACGCGGAAGTACAACCCGCTATTGCCCTTGACGGCCTTGAATTTCAACCGCACGGTGAAGTCCTTGTACTGCTTGTCGGAGACGAGTTGTCCGTGGCGGCCTTCGCTCGGCGCGGCCGTGCCGACGATCACGCCGTCGGCCACTTTCCACTGGCCGCCGGGCAACGTGTGCCAACCGGCAAGCGTCTTACCGTCGAACAGCGGCACGAAGTCGTCCGCGGCCGTCACGGACGAACCGAGCAGAGCAATCAGCGACAACGCAGCGAGAATCGTAGAGGTCTTCATGGCGAGGAACTCCGGGGGTTGGGGGATTGGGATTGGGGGATTGGGATTGGGGGATTGGGACTGGGGGCTCGGGATTGGGGGCTGTGTGTTCGTTGCAGGAACCGTTAGCCGAGGGCGGAAGCCCGCGGAGGCGCTGCGCAGCCGTCTCCGCAACCCGCGGGCCGAACTCAGCACCCGTTCCCGGCTTCCTACTTGCTCAGATCCTTCAGCCGCACGTTACGCCAGCGGACGAACGAGGGTTCAGTCCGGCCTCCGACGCCGTGGACTTGCAGGCCGATGAAACCGGTCGCGGTCATCGAGTCTTTCAGATCGGCTGCCGGGACGCCGTTGATCCACGTCTTGATCGAATCGCCGACCGCCTCGACGCGGAACTTGTTCCACTCGTCTCTCTTGAACGCCTTGCGCGCCGGCTCGTTCTCCTTGAGGTTATTGAGCCAACCCCGTCGGCTTTCGTCGTAGATGCCCGCGCTCCATGCCCGATCCGACGCATCGATCTCGACCTGGTATCCATGCACCCGACCGTTCTTGTAGTCCGGCAGGCTTTGGCTGCGGATCTGCACGCCGGAGTTCAGGTCGTTGTCCACCTTGAACTCCAACTCGAGTATGAAGTCGCCAAAGTCCTTCTCGGTACAGAGAAAGCTGTTCGACGTATTGGGCACCGACTGCCCAACGATCATGCCGTCGTCGACCGAATACTTCGCCTTGCCGCCGAGTTGTTTCCAACCGTCGAGCGTCTTACCGTCGAACAGCGGCACAAAGCCCTTCTCGTCGTCGGCCGCGGCAGCGGGCATCGCCATCAAAGCCAGGGCGAGAAATGCTAGCGTTGCGGAAATCGTAGTGCATTTCATCTGAGGTACCTCGGGGGGGTGTGATGTGGGGAGGGGGTAAACGGGGCATGTCTCAATGGTCGTCTCGCCTACACTATACCATAGGCGAGCCGCCTTTGGCTACGAGTCCTTCCGTGTAGGATGGGTTTTCAACCCGTCTGGGGACCGCTTCGGCCTGTTTTCAACCCGTCTGGGCACGGCTTAGACCGATTTCCAACCCGTCTGGGCACCGTTGCGTTACCCGAAACATCCCCGCTGAGAAACGCAATCGCCATCGGCTCAGCCGACCGCGACTGCTTTCAATGTCCCCTTTGTTTGCCCGCTTCCATTTACCTGCCGTGAGGACTACAATGCGGGGCACGAGTGATGCCGAGAGTACGGGATTGTCGCCACCCCAAGGTGATTGCGGGAATCATGGGGCGGAATGGGGATTATGAGTCGATCAGTGGACGGGAGCCCCAGTACTGGGGTCGAGCAATGATTCACAGACTGCATCTGTTGAATTTTAAGAACCTTCGAAACGTGTCACTCGACATTGGTCCTCTGACAATCTTGGTGGGGACCAATGCGTCGGGCAAGAGTAATCTCCGTGACGCTTTCCGATTCCTGCACGGCATGTCGCGAGGCTACACGCTTGCGGAAATCATCGGCGAGAAATATGTGGAAGGCGGCGCTCTCCAATGGAAAGGGATTCGTGGGGGAACACGCGAGGTAGTTTGTTCGGGGGAAAACACGTTTACGGTGGAGACCGCCCTGCCGATTGTCTTCCGGTCTGGGCATCGGATTCGCCATGGATACCAACATAGAATCCGAGTCAAGGTGGGTCTTTCGTCACGGAAGCCGCGCGTGATTTCTGAATCACTTTGGCGGCGTGGAAAGATGGTCTACGACTCCCATCCAGATGACGATTCGCCGAAGCAGGAGGGCTCTGGATACCTTTTCGTTCGACTTCCACGTGGGGGAGACAATCGAAAGCACGGGAAGCGTATTCGTTTCATTTCCGACCGTCCCGTGATCTCTCAGTTTGTTGAGAACACCGAGGTGCCGGCAGCGCAGAAGAGGGATGCCAAGCACGTGTTAAGCGAGCTTGGCTCCATGCGATTCCTCGATTTATCGCCGGCGGCGATGAAGAGGCCGTCACTTCCGGGGCAAGTAGTTCTGGGGGATCGTGGGGAGAATCTTTCTTCCGTGCTACAGGCTATCTGCGAGGACGAATCGACAAAACGAGCAATCACCGAGTGGATCAGCGAGCTTACCCCCCTTGATGTGGCTGACTTCGAGTTCGTCCCGGACCAGACCGGTAAAGTTCTTGTGACACTGAAAGAAGGAAACGGGCAACGGACGTCAGCCCATAGCGCGTCGGACGGTACGTTGCGGTTCCTTGCCATGATCGCGGCAATGCTGGGGCCGGATGCCGCGGAGTTCTATTTCTTGGAAGAACTCGACAACGGCATTCATCCGACACGGCTTCACCTGCTTCTGCAGTTGATCGAGCAAAGCGCCAAGCAGGGCAAGGTGCAAGTGGTGGCAACGTCACACTCGCCTCAGTTGCTGGCGATGCTTAGTGAAGATGCTCTCGAGCATGCCTCGCTCGTCTATCGACTGGAGGACGCCTGCGATGGTCATATTCGGCGGATACTCGACATTCCGGAGGCGCGCGACGTCTTGGAAACGCGGAATCTGGCGCGGCTTCACGAGTCCGGGTGGCTGGAGGATGCGGTTGCGTTCCTGGACGCAGAGGAAGTTGACGCATGAACGTGCTCGTGATCCCCGAGGACTTCCGTAAAGACCAGTACATGGTCAAACCGCTCGTAGAGCGGATGCTCGCCGAGGTGGGAAAGCCAAACGCAAAGGTTCGCGTTTGCCAGGATCCGCTGTTGGGGGGAATCTCGGAGGCACTGAATTGGAGCAACATCAATGAAATCTTGGACCGATATCCAATGGTTCAGATTTTCCTCCTGTTGGTGGATCGCGATGGAGTGTCTGGTCGTCGTCAGGCTCTCGACGGTCTGGAAACAAAAGCGGCCAACGTGTTGGACGAATCGCGAGTGTTGTTCGGCGAAAATGCTTGGCAGGAGATAGAAGTTTGGGTGATCGCGGGGCAACGGCTCCTGAAAGGTTGGAATTGGGGGGACATTCGTAGCGATAGAGATCCCAAGGAGAACTATTTTGACGATCTCGTGGAACATCGCGGTCTTGCCCAGGGACCGGGTGGAGGTCGAAAGACGCTTGGGCGAGAGGCTGCCGCAAAGTACACACGCGTTCGCTCCCGATGCAAGGAGGATATTGGGGCATTGGAGGATAGGCTGAGGCAGTGGCTTGAACAAACCTAGCCGTACTCGTCCGCCTCGTAGGTTCTGTTTATTCGGGGCTATTCCGCGGACGCAATACCCGTGTCCACCATCGGTAGGGCGCCTCAGGACATGAAGAGGACAAACTCGATAAGGTCGCCAAGACAACGCTTGTGAAAGGGAAACCATGAATACCGCCATGTTACGAGGCTCCATGCTCGTGCTGATCTGCACGGTCTGCGCAGTAGACTCCGCTGCCGCACGGACGCCGACCGCGAAGCAGAAGTACAACGTGTTGTTTATCATCTCGGACGACCTGACCCTGACGGCGACCTCCTGCTACGGGAACAAGGTTTGCCAGACTCCCAATATCGATCGCCTCGCCGCGCGTGGGACGCGGTTCACGCACGCTTATTGCCAGGGTACGTATTGCGGACCGTCACGGGCTTCGTTCATGTCGGGGTATTACCCGCACGCGACGGGGGCCTTGGGGTATTCGAGCCCACGATCCCGGATCGGCGATAAGGCAACTTGGTCACAGCACTTCAAGAACAACGGCTACTACACGGCCCGGGTGAGTAAGGTCTTTCACATGGGGGTCCCGGGCGGCATCGAGCAGGGTAGCGACGGCGCCGACGACGAACTCTCCTGGACCGAACGCTTCAACAGCCAGGGGCCGGAATGGAAAGCGCCGGGCGACGGCGAAACGCTCGAGAATAATCCGGACGGTAAGAAACCGGCGGTCGGCGGCAATACGTTCGTCGTGGTGGAAGCCGACGGCGACGACTTGGTCCACTCCGACGGAAAGACCGCGGCCAAAGCAGTCGAACTAATCGAGCGGCACAAGGACGAGCCCTTCTGGCTCGGGGTCGGTTTCGTGCGGCCTCACGTGCCCTTCGTCGCCCCGAGAAGCTACTTCCCGCCGTTCAAGCCCTATAGCAAGATGCAGTTGCCCGAGAAGATCGAGGGCGACTGGGACGATATCCCCAAGGCCGGCATCAACTATAAGACCAGCCTGAACATGAAGATGGACGTCCGCCGGCAGAAGAAGGCGATCGGCGGCTACTACGCGTCCGTTGCCTACGTGGACGCCCAAGTGGGCAAAGTCCTCGACGCGATTGAGGCGGCCGGGCTCGAAGACAACACGATCATCATCTTCACCAGCGACCACGGCTTTCACCTCGGCGAGCACGATTTCTGGGCAAAAGTCAGCCTTCGCGACGAATCCGCCGGCGTGCCGTTGATCGTCAGCGTGCCGGGCCAGAAGCCGGCCGTTTGCCATTCGCTCGTGGAATTGCTGGACCTCTATCCGACAATCGCAAGCCTCTGCGGCCTGGAGGTGTCCGGCCACCTGCAAGGCAAAGACATCTCGAAGATGCTGGTCGACCCGACCCATGAGGTGCGCGACGCGGCGTTCTGCGTGGCCCCGATGCGTAAGGGGTTTCTGCTACGCGAGCAACAGTATGCGTACATCCAATACGGCGAAGACGCCTCGGCAGGGATTGAACTGTTCGACACCGAGCAGGATCCAAAGCAATACACCAACCTCGCCGACAGCCCCGAGCACCGGCAGGTCGTCCAGCGTTTCAAGGCGAAGATGGCGGCCAAGTTGAAAGAAGTGCGGGACAACGATCTACCGACGCCACCGCCAAGGCCAAGGTCGGCCGGCAAGAAGGGGTGATCGCAAGGATGTAGGGTGGGTCGAGCGAAGCGAGCCCCACCATTGCCTGCTCCACGTTCACAGCTCGAGTTCGTTACTCGGCCGGCTTCGGCTTCTTCTTGCGTAGATTGCAGAACTCGAAGATCTTCGGCAGGTTCTCGAACGCCACCATCACGTGGCCGCCGTCGGGGTCTTCGATGTAGGTGTGGTCCATTTCCAGTTCCTTCATCTTGGCGACCCAGCGGCGCGTGTTGTCGGCCTTCACCAGCGGGTCCTTGGCGCCTTGGACCACGATCACCGGAATGTGCTTGATGGTTTCGAGTGCGTCGGTCGAGCGGTAGATAGCCGGCGCGATCGGCGCCAAGGCCGCCCAGAGCTTGGGGTACTTGAGTCCCAAGTGCCAGGTGCCGCCGCCGCCCATCGAGTGGCCCATCAGGTAGATGCGGTTCGGATCGACGTTGAACTCGCCGCGGACAATTTCGAGCACGTTCATCACGTCCTTTTCGCTCAGCTCGCCAAGATTCTCGGGCGTGTTGCGAGGCGAAGTCTGCCCCCGGCTCCCGTACCAGCCGCGCGAATTGTAACCCATCGGGGCGACGACAATATAGCCGTGCTTCTCGGCCAGTTGGGTCAAGCCCGGATAACGGATGATTTGGTGCGGGTTGCTGTGCAGGCCGTGCAGGGCCACCATCAGGGGCGTCGCTTTGTCTTTCTTGTAGCTGGAAGGGACGAACAAGGCGTACTCCATCTCCTTGCCGGCCGCCTTGAAGTCGTAGGTCCGCTTCTGGATTTGGCCGAGTTTCGCAGTAGTCGTCTCCTGCGCGGGCTGTTCCTGGCCGAAGGTTGTCGCCGTGCAGGTGAGCACGGCCGCGATGATGATTGCGGCCACCAATCCGCTCCGAAGCGTAAGATCGCGAAAACTCGTCATCGTGAAGTCCTCCTCGAAGATGTGGAAAACAAGGTTCGCCAAGCCCGGCGCACACCGCCCGACTGTAGTATGATACACGGAAACTGCCCCGATGGTTACGTGAGGATAGGCATCCCGACCGGGCTTTCCGGGCGTTTCCCGACTCTCGATTGCCGAGAAGTCCACAGGGTGGTAGAATAAGATAAGCATGGTATCGTGTCGTGATTGTCCGTTTCGCAGGAGCACACGGGGATGAGCTATCCATTTCCATCCGAGTTGCGACAACTCGTCGAGCAGGGTCTAGCCACAAGCAACTACCGAAACGAAGACGAGATGCTCCTGGAGGCCGTACGGCTGTTGCACCAGCGCGATGCTCATGCTCGCCAGTTCGAGGAGAATCTTCGAGCCCGTCTGGAGCGTCTCGACCGGGGCGAGGCAATCGAGCTTGAAGACGACCAGGCGTTGCGAGCGTTCTTCGACGACGTCCAAACCCGCGGCAGACAGCGCTACGAGGCAAGTAAGAACGCCCCATGAGCCGCTTCACTTTCGACACGGACGTACGCGCCGACCTGGACGCTATCTGGGACTACATCGCCGTCGAGAACCAGAGCCCCGTCGCCGCGTCCAACCAGATCGAAGTGCTCTACGACAAGTTCTCGCTTCTGGCAACTCAGCCGTTTCTCGGAGAGGCTCGTGAAGACCTAGGCAAGAACGTCCGGATGTTCGTCGTCCGGCCCTACGTCATTCTGTACCGTCCGAAAGACCACGGCATCAAGGTGGCTCAAGTTGTTCATTCGGCCCAGGATATCTACGCGGTATTCAGGCACAAGGGCTAATCAACGCCTCGACCTCTGTTCTCATAGTTTCACGCCACAATCTTCCTGCGAACTTGACGCGATCGACCCGCACGGGCTATACTAAGGGGGAAAGGAGCGATTCGATGCAATACAAAATTCCGCTGATCTTCACGCCGCAACCCGAGGGGGGCTACACGGTTACGTCGCCGCTCTTGCCGGAGTTGGTGACTGAGGGTGATTCGTTCGACGAGGCGATGGCCAACGTGCGCGATGCATTGGCGGCCGTGATCGAGACGTATCAGGACCTGGGACGATCGCTCCCGCAGAATGCTCAGATCCAGGATGCAGGCGGACCGATGTGGCTCGAAACCGTGGTGACGGCCCCGTGACGTATCGCAACGTGGCACGCAAACTGACGGCGCTGGGCTGTCGTGAGTTGCCGCGCAAGGGCGGTGGCTCGCATCGGAAATGGTTCAACCCAGAAACGCAACGCGCCACGGTAATCCCCGATTGGGGCGGGCGCGATCTGAAGTCTGGCACAATTCGTGCGGCAGTCCGACAGTTGGGAATCGACTGGGACGACTTCCAGAACGCGTGATCGCCGGCACGCGCCCTATAGGACTTCCTTACGCTCCCTTTGAATCTGCTCCATGGATGCTCTTCGAGATGGATCGTCTTGCCGTGGATCACACCGTGAATTACTTCGCCCATGGCCGTCTTCCTCCCAAATCCAACCTTTGCTACCACGTACTAATTGTACCACTCGGCGAGCACACATGCTACGCTGTTGTTCCACAGGCGGGACGCCTGTGCCACGCATCCCCCCACACCTTGCAAATCCCGCCACACCGCGTTACACTCGAAGAAGTTTCACAATCGAGCACAAGGAGTTGAAAACCATGAGAGTATCTGCTGGACTTCGACGGTTTGCGGGCAATGCGATTCTGACACTCGTTGCGGCGTGTTGCTTGCTGCCGATCGTCGGGCGTGCGGCGACCGCGGCCGATGACGCCACGCGGCCGAATATCCTCTTTGCCATCGCCGACGACTGGGGCTGGCCGCATGCAGGGGTGTACGGCGACGCCGTGGTCAAGACGCCTGCGTTCGATCGGCTGGCGCGAGAGGGTGTGTTGTTCAACCACACTTACGTCTCGTCGCCGTCGTGTACGCCGTCGCGGGGTGCGATTCTTACCGGGCAATGGCATTGGCGGCTAGAAGCGGCCGGCAACCTCTACGGCACCTTTCCCGATAAGTTCGACGTCTATCCCGAATTGCTCGCACGCGCCGGCTACGACACGGGCGCCAGCGGCAAAGGCTGGGGACCCGGGCGGCCCCAGACGCAGAGCCGACAACTGGCCGGCAAGCGGTTTCGCAACTTCCAGACGTTCTTGCAGCAACGGACCAAGGGTAAACCGTTCTGCTATTGGCTCGGCACGAGCGATCCGCACCGACCCTACAAGCGAGGCTCCGGGGCGGCCGCCGGGATGGACCTCGATCGGGTCCATCTGTTCGGTTGCTTTCCCGACCATCCGGACGTTCGCGGCGACGTGGCCGACTATTACTTCGAGGTGCAGCGTTTCGACCGGCTCGTGGGCGATGCGATCAAGTCGCTCGAAGCGATCGGCGAACTGGACAACACGATCGTGCTGATGACCGGCGACAACGGGATGCCCTTCCCGCGATGCAAAGGCAACCTCTACGACAGCGGCGTCCGGATGCCGTTGGCGATCCGCTGGCCGGCGAAGGCAAAAGGAGGCCGAACAGTGGACGACTTCGTCAGCTTCACCGACTTCGCCCCGACGTTTCTCGAAGCGGCCGGGCTGAAACCGGCGGCGGAGATGACCGGCCGCAGCCTGCTGGGCCTGTTGACCGGCGGGCAATCGGGTCGCGTCGATCCTGCGCGAGACCACGTGCTCGTGGGCAAGGAGCGGCACTGCCCGGGGCAGGAAGATCCCGACATGGGTGGCTATCCGTGCCGGGCGATCCGCACGCACGAGTACCTCTACATCCGCAACTTCGCCCCCGACCGCTGGCCGGCCGGCACGCCAAACCACCAGCAGGCCACGATGCGAGGCGCGTGGTACGGCGATTGCGACAACAGCCCGACGAAGACCTACATGGTCGACAACCGCGACAAGGACGCCACGCATCGCAAGCTCTACGACGCGGCCTTCGGCAAACGTCCGGCCGAGGAGTTGTACGACTTGAAGAAGGACCCCGAGCAGCTCGAGAACGTGGCCGGCGAGTCGGCGTACGCGGAGATCCGCGAGCGGCTCTCCAAGCAGCTTACCGATCAACTCCGCGCGACCGCCGACCCGCGAATCATCGGCGGTGGCGAGCAGTTCGACCGTTATCCGTACTCCGGCGGCGTGCCTAAGTATCCCGGCCCGAAGAAGTAGGAGTGGATGTTGACTGAATCACAGTGGCACCGGCGTCTCGCCGGTGTGACGGATTTCGTTGTGGAAACCTAACTTAGGCATCACCGGCGAGACGCCGGTGCCACTACTCTGTCGCGAGGGATGCTACAATGACGAAGAGGACAATCCGAGTGGCTGCCGTCGTCTTGATGCTGAGTGGATGGACCGTCGCGGCGGCTGCGGAAACGGAACCGGACGCGGCGAAGAAACCCAGCTTCGTCGTTATCTTCGCCGACGATCAAGGCTACCAGGACGTTGGCTGCTTCGGCTCGCCGCTGATCGAAACGCCCCGGCTGGATCGGATGGCTCGCGAGGGCATGCGGTTTACGGACTTCTACGCCCAGACCGTCTGCGGACCGTCGCGCGCGGCACTGATGACCGGGTGTTATCCGTTGCGAGTGGCCAAGCGAAACAACCAGGTCGACGTACATCCCTATCTCCATACCCGGGAGATCACGATCGCCGAGATCCTCAAGCGGGCGGGCTACGCCACCGGCTGTTTCGGCAAGTGGGACCTGGCCGGGCACACGCAGACCCGGTTCGACCCGGACCTGCTGCCCACCAAGCAAGGTTTCGACACCTTCTTTGGCACACCCACCAGCAACGATTCGGTGGTGAATCTATTGCGCAACGACCGGGTGATCGAGAAGTCGGCCGACATGAACACGCTGACCGAGCGGTATACCGA
>JABMRB010000394.1 GCA_013202865.1 Candidatus Nealsoniibacteriota bacterium
ACGAATAGCCGACTACCGCCTGCTCGATCTGCTCGTCGAGTTCCTCCCGGGTCATGATCTCGATGTCCCACCCGCACAGCTTGCTACCGAGGCGGACGTTCTGGCCTCGACGCCCAATGGCCAGCGAGAGTTGATCCTCCCGGACCAGCACAATCGCGCGCCCCAGCATCTGGCAGAGGATCACCTCGTCGACCTCGGCCGGCTGCAGCGAGTTGGGGATCAGTGCGAGCATGTCGTCGTTGTAGCGGACGATATCGATCCGTTCGCCGGAAAGTTCGTCGACGATGTTCTTGATCCGGTTGCCGCGAACCCCCACGCAGGCTCCCACGCAATCGACCCGCTGGTCCATACTGCTGACGGCCACCTTGGTGCGATATCCGGGCTCGCGGGCAATGGCTTTGATTTCGATGATGCCTTCGGCGATTTCGGGGATCTCCTGCTCGAACAGCCGCTGGACCAAGTGTGCCTTGGTGCGGCTGAGAATCACCTTCACGCGGCTCCCCGCCTTGCGGACCTCATAAACGGTCGCCCGGACCCGCTCGTTGGTGTGGTGCGTTTCGCCGGGGATCTGCTCGCCGCGGGGCAAAATGGCTTCGACGTTGCTCAATCCGACGGTGGCAGCGCCGCCATCGTAGCGTTGGATGACGCCGGTGACCAATTGGCCCTTGAGTTCTTCATATTCGTCATATAGCGCATCGCGCTCGGCCTCGCGAATCTTCTGGATCATCACCTGCTTGGCCGTTTGCGCACCGATGCGTTCCGCCATTTCCTCCGGCGACAGGGGCACGCCGTCATGCGTACCGGAGATCGAACCGTCGCTACGGTCGATCGTCACGACAATTTCTTCCTCTTCGCCGAAATGTTTCTTGGCAGCAGAGACCAACGCCGCCTCGATCCCGTCGAAGACGATATCTTTGTCGATGTTCTTGTCGCGGTGGATTGCGTCGACAATCCTTAGCAATTCGCTGGGGTCCATCGATTCTCACTTTTCCCAAGTCGGGGCAATTACCCGGCACGAGGTCCTTGCGACCGCGTATACCGGGCCCTCTACAAACCATCGCCGGTCGGACCGGCGGCGGCGGCCGGGATGGGCCATAACCATACACTCCCAGCCCGCTCGACCGTCCTTTTTGGCCGAGACGCTCCAAAATCTTGTGAGAGCACAACTTAGCGAGCTCTACAATCTCGTAAGAATACCGGCGGTCACCGGTAGTGTCAAGGCGGTCGGGCGTTGGTGGGGCTGTCTGCCTAGATTGTGCCACCCCGTAGAGGGGATCGCTAGCCTTTCTCCGCCTCGTATTGTGACGATCCATTTTTTCCAGCTACACCGCAAGAGGGTATCTCTCTGAAACCACCGAGGGGTGCCGTCAGCCCCGTGTGCCCACCAAATGGGTGGAACCCTTCTGTGAGATCCGTCTGGATGGACTCTTGGGCTGGGAAGTACGACTCGTATCGTATATGATTCCCGGAAGTACGAGGGGTATCGTACAGCGAGCGCGACGGGAAGATCGCAGCACGGTATGTCCAGAACCAAGAGTGTGCGGCCCACCGATGCGACCGGCAGCGAGTTGCTTCACGCGTCGGATGACCGATTGCCTGCCGATCCGACGCACCGGGCAAGCCCGGCGTCGGCCAGTTGAATAAGGCGTACCCTGCCTCGGAAGGCCTCTTAACTCAGGAAGCCATGCCTCGCTACCAACTCCTGGCCGTCGATATCGACGGCACGCTGCTCAACAGTGACGACCGGCTGACCGACGCAACGCGCTACGCCTTGGTCCGCGCCGGCCGCTCGGGAATCCACGTGGTGCTGGCCACCGGGCGTCGTTACAGCCGGACCTTGCACCTGATCGAGCCGTTGGGGATCGAGGTGCCGTTGATTACCTCCAGCGGGGCCCTGGTCAAGGACCCGATCAACCATCGCACGCTCTTCTGCGCGGAATTCGACCGGACGACCCTTTGCGACGCCTTGGCCGTCGTCCAGCGTTGTGGCTACGATCAGGTGCTCTGTGGGGACACCTATAGCCAGGGCTTCGATTTCTACTGTGCCCGGCTCGACGTCGACGGTGTTGCCCCGGGTACGCGCGAGTTGGACGAGTATTTCCGCATGAACCCCGATTGTGGGCGGATCTGGCCCGAGCTGGCCGCCAACCCGCCGCCGGGTGTGTTCACGTTCTTTGCCATGGGCACGAAGGCCCAGATGCTCGAACTCCAGCGAGATATCCGGCAGCAGATGCCCGGGCAGCTCTACACCCACGTCTTGCGGAGTCCCCGTTACCACGGGTTCATGTGCGAGGTGGCCCCGGCCGGCGCGACGAAATGGTCTGCGATCGAGCGTCTGGCAACCGGCTGGGGCATTGCGAGCTCGGCCGTCTGCACCGTGGGCGACGACGTCAACGACGTCCCGATGATCCGCGCCGCCGGGCTCGGGGTCGCGATGGGCAACGCCGTGCCGGAGGTCAAAGCCGCCGCCGACCGCATCGCGCCGACCCACGACGAAGACGGTCTGGTGGAAGTCGTCCGGTGGCTGTTGGAGTAGATCGCCGACATAAAAAAAGCGTCGCTCCCCTCGCAGGGGAGCGACGCAACGAGAACTCTACTTGGTCTTCAATGCGTTGGCGGGGCTAGGCAGCCCGGCGACGACGCCAGCCGAACAGGGCCAAACCGGCCAGGGCGCCCAGCAGCATCAGGATCGTACCCGGTTCGGGAACGGCCGCGGCACCGGCGGCCTCGCCTCCGGTATAGCCCGCGTTGCTGAAGTTCGCTCGCAACGCGGCCCAGTCGCTGAGCCAAACCTTATCGTCGACCCAGG
>JABMRB010000395.1 GCA_013202865.1 Candidatus Nealsoniibacteriota bacterium
GCCCCGTTGACCAGGCATCCGATGTTGCCGTCGAGTTTCACGTAACTCAGCCCAGCCTCGGCAACGCGTATTTCGACCGGCTGCTCCTCCGAAAGATCGCGCAGCTCGCCCAGTTCGGGATGGCGAAACAGCGCGTTTTCATCGAAGGTCATCTTCGCGTCGAGTGCGGCCAAGGAGCCGGCCTTCGTGACGACCAGAGGATTGATCTCCATCAGGCTGCAATCGCACCGGACGAACGCCCGACACAGCGCCCGCATGAACTTATCCGCCGCGCGAACACTCGATCCGCTCAGCGTCCCTCGCTGCCAACGGCACAGCCCCAATTTCTGGGCAAGCTTGCGAGCCTGGTAACTTTGCAGACCGGCATCGGGTGCAAACGACTCGCGGAAGATCAGTTCGGGCGTTTCGGCAGCCACTCGTTCGATGTCCATGCCGCCTTCGCTTGAGGCCATCAGAACGGGAAGGGCACGGCCGCGGTCAACGACAATTCCCAAGTACAGTTCTTGGGCGATCTCGCAACCCTCTTCAACGAGCACTCGACGGACAGTCTGTCCTTTCGGGCCGGTCTGGATTGTCACCAGGGTGTTTCCGAGGATATTGGCGGCCACCTGTGCTGCCTCGTCGCGGCTGCGGGCCAAGGCAACGCCATGCTGCTCGGGAAATTCTCGGATCGTACCTTTGCCACGGCCCCCGGCATGGATTTGTGCCTTGACCCAGACCCCCGATGTTGCGGCAAGCTCTTGGCCCAACTCGTCGAAGGCGGCCGCAGCCTCCTCGGGAGTCTCGACGACCAGTCCACGCGGGACCACCACGCCGGCTTGCCGGAGAATGTTCTTGGCCTGATACTCGTGGATTTTCATCGTGGTGTTCGCAACCCTCGCAGTAGCTGCGTTCGCCAGAACGCGGGAGACCCCACGCTCCGGCGAGTGTGGCTACGGATGATCGTTTGATTTCGATATCGTACCAAGCAAGGGCTCGAGCGCCAATACCGCCGAAATCGAGCGGCATCTACCTTCGCAGATGCCTCCCTCCAGTATATGCACAACGAGTTTGACAGCCGTCGCGTCTGGGCGGTAGAATAGGGGCTGTTGCAGCGACGCTCTAACTCCCCCCTCCCAGGTGGAACGCCAAGAAGATGCGAACTCGTAGCCTAGCCACTTGTCGTCGAATCTTATGGGGCCTGACGGACGCCGAATCTCACGGACCGTCGGGGTCGGGACTGCGCCGGCTGCGGTTCGAGCCGTTGGAAGACCGCCGGATGCTCGACGGGTCGTTGGTCATCAGCGAGTTCATGGCGATCAACAACAACACGCTCAACGATAAGGACGGCGACGACTCCGACTGGATCGAGATCCATAACCCGACCTTCGCGACGGTCAATCTCGACGGGTGGTCGCTCACCGACAACGCGGCCGAGTTGGCCAAGTGGCAATTCCCCGCCGTTGCCTTAGGCTCGGGCGACTATTTGGTGGTGTTCGCCTCCGGTAAGGATCTCGCCGATCCGCAGGGCCAGTTGCACACCAATTTCAAGCTCGACGGCGACGGCGAGTACCTCGCGCTGGTCAAGCCGGATGCCACGACCGTTGCGCACGAGTACACGCCCGCCTATCCGCAGCAGTTTGAAGACGTGTCGTACGGCATGTCGCAAGAACTGGCCACCTTCCTGGTGCCCGAGTTGGCCGCGGTGACTCATCTGGTGCCCACCGTTGCTCAGGCCAACGTCGCCACGGCGTGGACGGAACTCGGCTACGACGACTCGTCGTGGAACACGTTCAGCCAGACCTCTCGCGTGCTGGTCACCGAGGCCCGGACCTCCAGTCCCGATTACGTGGAAATCCAAAACGTCTCCAACGGCACGGTCGACACGACCGGGTGGACGGTCGTGGCGAACGATACTTCGGACTTTGATATCAACGCTTGGCACTCCGTGTTCTGGCAGTTGCCCGGCGCGATCTCTCCCGGAGAAACACTTTATCGCACGAGCGATCGCGAGGACATCGCCCACTATTGGGGCCAGGACGCCTTGGATAAGGATTTCGGCTGGTTGACCCAGGGCCCCGGCTGGGTGCTGATCCTCGACGGCGACGGCAGCGTGGTCGATTTCGTCGTCTGGGGATACAGCGATCCAACGATGGCCGGTTTCGATATCGAGGTCAACGGCAACCGGATCACCGCCGCGGACGTCTGGAACGGATCGGCACAGCCCGCCGCCGGAAACCGCGACAACTCCCTGCAACGCCACGGTGGCTCGGATCACGATAACGCCGCCGATTGGGCCTTCCTGGAACCGCCGTCGATCAATACCCCCAACGCGGGGCTGCTGACTCCGTTTGCAACCGACGTTGCCACGGGCATCGGTTTCGACGCGTCCGCAACGGGCATCGGGGCTGGCGTGCAGATCGACGTCCAGGCCGCCATGTACCAACAGAACGGGTCGTTGTGGGCCAGGGTCCCCTTTGCGGTCGAGGACCCGCTCGCCCTGGATGCGATGCAACTTCGGATGAAGTACAACGACGGGTTCGTCGCCTACATCAACGGCGTGAAAGTAGCCGAGAACTACGCACCGGCCTCGCCCGCATGGAACTCCCCGGCCACACACGATCGCGAAGTGCCCGAATCGCTCGAATACGAACTGTTCGACGTCTCCATGTTCCTCGACGTGTTGCAGCCGGGCGTCAACGTGCTGGCGATCCACGGGCTGAACTTCGCGGCCGACGACCCCGACTTCCTGATCCTGCCCGATCTGGCCAGCAACAGCCGCCGCTACTTCGGCAACCCCACGCCGGGCGCGGCGAATACGACCGGTTTCATCGACTACGTCAAGGACACGAAATTCAGCGTCGACCGCGGCTTCTTCGACGCGCCGCTGGACGTCGCGATCACCAGCAACACACCCGGCGCGACGATCATCTACACGCTCGACGGCAGCGAGCCGACCGAGACGCACGGCACCGAATACACCGGGCCGATCCACGTGACGGCGACCACGACGCTACGGGCGGTGGCGACAAAGGAGAACATGAAGCCGACCGACGTCGATACGCAGACGTACATCTTTCCGGACGACGTGATTCAGCAGAGTGTGATCTCATCGACGATCCGCAACCACCCGACCTGGGGACCGCAGTTGCGGCAGTCGCTATTGGCCGTGCCGACCATCTCCCTGGTGACGCCGGGCTCGATCTCCTTAACGGAAAAGCCGACCTCGATCGAGATGCTCTTTCCCGACGGCAGCGAAGGGTTCCAGGAGGACGCGGGCGTAGAACACTTCGGGGGCCATAGTCTCGGCTATGCGAAGAAATCGATGCGGGTCAGTTTCAAGAGTATCTACGGGTCCGAGAGACTGGACTTCGGTCTCTTCGGCGAAGACGGGGCCGACCAGTTCGACCAGTTCCTCCTACGCAGCGGCTCCCACGACACGATGTTCTACATCAACGGCGGGGAACAAGGGGCGGGCGGACTGTATCTGCGGAACCGTTGGATTTCGAACGTACAACTGGAAATGGGGCAACCGGCGCCCCGTGGACGCTTTGTACACGTCTACGTCAACGGAACCTATTGGGGACAGCATCACTTGATGGAAAGGCCCAACGCGGCGTTCATGGCATCCTACTTCGGCGGCGACAAGGAGGACTACGATGCGCTGAACGGGAGCAGTACTGCCGTCGCCGTCGACGGCGATTGGTCCGCTTTCAACGCAATGGTCGGCGTCACCGGGAACTACGACTCGCTCCAACAATACATGGACGTCGTCAATTACGCCGACTACATGGTCCTGCAATTCTACGGCGGAAACGATTGGGATTGGAATACCTATCAGAATTGGATGGCCGCCAGAGAGCGGAAACCGGGTGCCGGATACAAGTTCTTCGCCTGGGACAGCGACATGATCTTCCGCCGCGGCCTTAACGCCAATGTCATCAATCGCGGTGGACCCGGGAATATGTGGGCAACGATCAAACAGCACGAAGAGTTTAAGATTCTCCTGGCGGACCGGGCCCAGAGGTACTTCTTCAACGACGGGCTGCTCACCCCCGATCGCGTCTCAGAGGACTTCCGGGGGTTAGCCACACTAATCCAGTCCAGCATCATCGCCGAGACCGCCCGCTGGGGCCGCTCGGGAGCGTACGGGAGCTCCCCAGGCTACACGCCGGCCACGTGGCAGGGGAACCTGGATACGATGCTGGCCGGCATCATCGCTGGGAGAACGGACGTCGTCGTCCAGCAGATGCGATCGGCCAGCGTCTTCCCCAGCATCAACGCTCCCGACTTCAGCATCAACGGCACCGCCCAGCATGGCGGCCAAATCAATGTGGCGGATGCGCTGAGAATAGGCAACCCCAACGGGTCCGGGACGATCTACTATACGCTCGACGGGAGCGATCCGCGATTGCCCGGCGGGGGCGTCAATACGGCGTCGGCGGTGGCCGTCAGCGGGGCCGTGAGTGGGGCCGTGCCGCTGGAACATAGCACGCCCGTGTTGGCGCGGGTGAAAAGCACGAGCGGCGAATGGAGCGCACTGGGCGAGGCCGCCTACCATACGTCCGTGCCGCCGACGCTGGCGATTACCGAGATCAATTACCACCCCCAGGAGCCGTCGCCCGACGAAGTCGCCGCCGGGTTCACCGACGGCGAACTGTTCGAGTTCATCGAGCTACAGAACGTCGGCGACGCGGCAGTCAGCCTGATGACCGTCCACTTCGCCGACGGCGTCGAGTTGAACTTTACGGGTAGCAACGTTACCTCGCTGGCCCCGGGCGAGCACGTCGTCGTGGCCAAGGACCGCGATGCGTTCGAGTTCCGCTATGGCACCGGCGTGAACGTGGCTGGCTACTTCACCGGCAGCCTGGAAAATGCCGG
Source organism: Candidatus Nealsoniibacteriota bacterium (assembly GCA_013202865.1). Classification (GTDB taxonomy): domain Bacteria; phylum Planctomycetota; class Planctomycetia; order Pirellulales; family Thermoguttaceae; genus JABMRB01. Next base: position 4,861 of record JABMRB010000395.1, read on the forward strand.
CGAGCGAATCCAACTCGCGTACGGTGAAAACACGACTTTCGCCGACTTCACCTACAACGACGCGGGCTCCTGGCCCGGCCGGGCCGACGGCAAGGGGGCTACGCTCGAACTGATCGACCCGGACGCCGTGCCGCACGACGATCCGGCAAGGTCCGAACATCTCGGCAACGGCGAAAACTGGCACTCCAGCGTTCGCTACGGCGGCACGCCCGGGGGCGACGGCGACGCGGCCGTGGGTATCGTTATCAACGAGGTGCTCAGCCACACCGACTGGCCGGGGAGCGATTCGGTCGAACTGGTCAACACGGCGGCCGAGCCGATCGATCTGTTCGGCTGGTACCTGAGCGACGACTGGGGCTGGGACGCGACGTTTGCCACGGGCAACTACAAGCGGTTCCGCATTCCGGAAAAGGTACTGGGTTCGGGCGAGTACATACTGGGCCCGGGCGAGTACGTCGTCTTCGACGAGAGCCACTTCAACCCGACGCCGCTCGCCCCGCTGCCGCAACACTTTTCCTTCAACGCGGC
>JABMRB010000396.1 GCA_013202865.1 Candidatus Nealsoniibacteriota bacterium
CCGACGTAGGCCAGGTCCTTGTTCTGATATTCCGAGAAGAGCCGCACCATGCCGTCCGGCAGCGGCGAGAGACCCAGGTTCTCCATCGCGGGCAGGTCCTGATCGTTGCCGTCGTCGTCGAGCAGCTTGATGTTCTTGAACCGGTAGAATTTGGTGAAGTGCTGCCCTCCGTCGCGGTCGGTCAGTTTGTAGATGCACTCCAGCGGCACGTCGGCCACGTTCATCGACACCAGCCGCTTGGGTTCCTTGTCCTTGATATCCTCGCGGCCCTCGATCGCGAACAGGAAATACTCGGAGAGCCCCTGCTTGATAACCGTCTTCGGCTTCTTGTCCGCCTCGTCGCCGTCGAAGTCGTCGAGACTCACCTCCGCGTCGCCCACCAAATTGTCGAACCGCTCGCGCATGGACCGGCGGTTCCCTTCCGATTGGCCGCCGTAACGGCCTCCGCCGGGCTGGCCGCTGCCGGGGGCAGGCCGGGTGGCCAGCGCGGCGATGTCTTCGACCAGATTGATCGTGCCGACGACCATCCGCGTCTGGGCGTTGTCGTAGAGCTCGCCCGAGTTGTTCAATACGCGGACGTAGCCGGTTAGCTTCAATGCGGTTTCGTCTTCGTTGGCGATGCCAACGTAATCGGCCTTCCAGGTGATGCCGCTAGTAAAGTAGCGGATCTCCACGGGGATCTTGCCGGCCATTTGGCTGCTGATGTTCCATTGCAGGGCGTCGTTGCGGCCGGCGGGGAAGGTGGTGTCGATCAGGTCGACCTTATCCACATGGTCGAGGATGCGGAAGTCGATGCTCGTCGGATCGATCAGCGTATTGGCCCAGGTGAACTGGATCCGATTCACGCCGGGCTTGACGGTCAGCAGGCGGTGCTCGCGGACCATGGTGATGTCTTCGGAGTTATAGATGGTCAATTGCACCCCCTCGCGTCGGGGGATTGTCACCAGGTCTACGGCGGCAAACGTCTCGACGGCCGTGAAGGTCAACAGCAGGGCCGCGGGGACGAGCGATCTGGGATGTATCATGGAGCTTCCTTTCATACCGGGCCCGTATTTCGGCCGTTTCTGAACCGAATTCCGGGCTCCAACGTAGTATAGGCCATCGAGACCTTCCCCCGCAGGTGGGGGCATACACTCTCCGCGGGCCTGCCAGGACAAACCTATCCTTCCATCAGACGACCGAGGCATGGAATAAGTTTCCTGCCGATTCTTTTTAGGCTCGGCGACTCTCCTGCTGTCGACGCATACCCCTACAGGGGGTGCAATGCCTTCGCTTGGTCTCCGACCAACGCTGGCCTGCCACGTATCGCACAATAATTCGACTACAACGAAAGGGTAAGGAATGTGGAAATCGTTACAGAACTTGGATCGCATCCTCCGCGGTGAGGCAACGCAGTTGCCACAGTTACGCGAGGGAACGATCGGAATCCCGGCGGGCGGGCTGTCGCTGGTGATCGTCGTATTGGGGATGCTCTACGGGGTTTGCATGGGGGGCTATGCCGTCTTTTCGACCGGCGGCAAAGGGCCCGAACAGTTGCTCGCCAGCACGGTAAAAGTGCCGACGCTGTTCCTGCTGACGCTGATCGTGACGTTCCCGTCGCTCTACGTGTTCAACGCCCTGGTCGGGTCGCGGCTGAACATTCGGGCGGTCTCGCGGCTGCTGGTTGCCGCGATCGGCGTGAATCTGGCCGTTCCTTCCATCGAGTTACGGGCGGAGGATTTTGGCGGCCGGGAGGTGTTGGTGCAGGTGTTTGCCAGTGATGGCCTGCACACCTCCTCGGTGATACTGGGGCCGTTTGCCGTGCCGGCCGGGGGAAGCGGCGGTGATGGGGCTGGAGGCAGGATGCCATGAGTGGCGAAAGAACGCCAAAATCTGACAGATTTCGGTATTCCGCATGTGGAGAGCGCTCCCCTACGACAATGGTGGAGGTGGGATGAGGAGATTGAGCCAGGCGGTGGGGATCAGGTGTTGTCCGTTTCCAGCAGAGCGACAAAGACGGCCGGTGAAACGATCTCAATGCCTTGATAGTGACGGATTGCCAGCAGGTGTTGATCTCCGGTGACGATGTACTGGGCGCCGCCGGCAACGGCGCATTCCAGATAGCGGTTGTCAGACTCGTCGGCAGAGACGACCGACAGCCTATGTGGTGGCTCTACCCAGACTCCCTGATCGGATATCAAGGCGGCGAACTCGAGCCGGTTCTCCCGCACGCGCGCATACTTTTTCAGTATTCGCTCATAACCCGTCACACGCAGGATCTCGTCGATGATCGGCCGGGAAACCAAGACGTCGAACTCGCCGGCGAGCCACCTGTCGACGGTGATGGCAGGGTTGCCCTGGCGGGAAATCAACGCGCTGACGAATATGTTCGCATCGAGTACGACTCGCATTATCGCGGCTCGACTCGAGTGTTATTGCTGCGCTCGGATCTGCTGCTGGGCCGCGAGTACATCTCGCATCACGTCATCCGGACCGGCGTCAGGGTTGGCTGCGCCCACTTGCTCAATGAGTTCGAGCAGCCGCTTTCGTTGCTGTTTCCAGTTCTCATAGACCTGGATGGGCACTAGAGCAGCGGCCGGTCTCCCATGTCGACTGACCACATAGCTGACACCCTCGAACTGAACTTCGTCCACTATCGTGCGAAACCGGCCGCGTGCGCTGGTTACGGCAATCGCCTTTTCCATCGCCACCCTCCACCTCAGTTATGTGCCATTGCGTACATTCTGCCTATAGCGTACATTATATCGGTTGGATCATGGCCTGTCAAAAAGTGTGGGTTGGGTGGCTGGAGGAGTCAAGTGAGAGGGGACGCTGCAGACCGATTGCCTTCCATTGCGCTGTTCGGCTGGGGGTGGGTTCGAATCACTGAATGACTGAAGGGGATGAGGGCACTGATGGATGTATTGGACGGGGGTAGAAGCGGGCGAGGGAAGTGAGAGTCGAGACTTCCGAAATCTGGCAGATTTCGGAAG
>JABMRB010000397.1 GCA_013202865.1 Candidatus Nealsoniibacteriota bacterium
GAGATAATCGGCGGTGCGCTTGCCGGGACGGTAGCCGGGAATGAAGGTGCCGTAGTTTTTCAGGTTATCCGACATGTCCTTGGGATTGAACGTGATGGCGGTCCAAAAGTAGCAGAAGAAGTAGATCAGCACCACGTACAAGACGTTGTAGATGAAGCCGTCGCCGCGCTGGAACATATTCTGCAGGGTGGACCATCCGGCGTATCCGAAAACCACCTGCGGGAACAGCAACAGACTGCTGGCGAAGATGATCGGCATCACGCCGGCCTGATTCACTCGCAGGGGCAGATACTGCCGCGACCCGCCGTAGACCCGTCGCCCGCGGACGTGCTTTGCACTTTGGGTGGGAATTCGCCGCTGGCCCTTGGTGATGAAAACGATACCTACCACGACGCTGATGAATAGCACCGCCAACACCAGCAGTTTGTCGACGCCCATCGCCGCCTGACCTCCGCTGAGTTGGAAGCCTTCTTTGATCATCGGTTGCAGCAGTTGCATTCCGGCACCGGGCATTCGCGCGAGGATACCGGCCATAATCAGCAGGCTAATGCCGTTACCGATGCCGTACTCGTCAATCTGCTCGCCCAGCCACATCAGGAAGACGGTGCCGGCGGTCATGGTCAGCACGGCCGTTACGTGCCAACTGAACAACAACCCGCTGCCCAGATCGTTTGGATCGTTCAAGAACTGCGGGTATACCGATCCGCTCAGCGCAGCCACGTAGACCCAACTCTGGCCCAGACAGAGCACAACGGTAGCGTAGCGGGTGTATTCGTTAATCTTTTTCCGTCCACTTTCGCCCTCCTTCTGCAGCCGTTCCAGCGGCGGATAGACGCTGCCAAGCAGTTGGAAGATGATCGAAGCGGAGATATAGGGCATGATCCCCAGACCGAAGATCGTGGCCTGACTGAGGTTGGTCGCGCTGAAGACGGCCACCTGATTAACCAAGTCACCCCATTCACCGCCCTCGAACGTCTCCTTCAGCTTCACCTTGTCCATGATGGGCAAGCTGATTTGCCAGCCCACCCGATAGATGGCGAGCAGCATTAGCGTGAAGAGGATCTTCTTGCGCAGTTCGGGGATCGTGAAGACGACGCGAATCTTTTCCCACATAACTGGATCCGCCCTTTACGGCCTTATTTTTTGCTGCATCTTGTTCTTCACGACGGGGGCTTTGCCCGGCAAAACCCGCACCTCGCCGCCGGCCTTCTCGATCTTCTCCGCAGCCTGACGGCTGAATCGGTGGGCCGCAACCTTTAGCCCCTTGGTCAACTCACCCTCGGCGAGCACCTTTAGCACGTCGTAGCGTCCCTTGGCGAGGTTCTTTGCCCGGAGGGTTTCCGGGTTGACCTCTTCACCGGCGTCGAATCGTTTCTCCAGATCGGCCAGATTGACGATCGCCACTTTCAAGGCCCAGCGGTTGTTGAATCCCCGCTTAGGGATCCGCCGAACCAGCGGCATCTGGCCGCCTTCAAAGGTTGGGTGGACGGAATACCCGGCCCGGCTGCGCTGGCCCTTGTGTCCACGGCCACACGTCTTCCCATGCCCCGAGCCGATTCCCCGGCCGAGGCGCTTCCGCTTCTTGTATTTCTTGATTCCGCGATGGACGTCGTTGAGATTCATGATAACGAAACTCCTCGCAACCGCTGGACGTCGCTCCGGGAACGAAGCTCCTGCAAGGCGCCGATGGTGGCTTTGACAAGATTCAACGGGTTATTAGTGCCGAAACTCTTGGTAAGGATGTCGCTGATACCGGCCGCTTCGCAAACGGCTCGGACCGCTGCACCGGCAATCACACCGGTTCCCGGCCCGGCCGGCACGAGCGTGACGCGGGCGGCCCCGTAATGGCCGTCGACCGCGTGAGGGATTGTTGTCCCGTCCATGGAAATGGAAACCATGCTACGGGTGGCGTCTTTGACGGCCTTCTCCACGGAAGGCGGGACCTCGTTGGCCTTCCCGTAGCCCCAACCGACCTTGCCATGCCCGTCGCCCATCACCACCAGCGCGGCAAAGCTAAACCGCCGACCGCCCTTGACCACGGCGGCACAGCGCCGGATCTTGACGACCTTCTCGATCAATTCCCCTGGGATTGCTTCGGTAGCCATGGTTGGTTCTCAGTTCTCTATAAAAACGAGCCAGGTCTTCTTAAAAAACGAGCCCGGCCTCGCGGGCCGCGTCGGCGAGCGCCGCTACACGGCCGTGGTATTTGTATTCGCGACGATCCAGCACCACTTCCTTTACGCCGGCTTCCAGTGCCCGTTGGGCAATCGCTTTGCCGACGACGGCCGCCGCTTCTTTGTTGCCGCCGTACTTCACTTCACCGGCCAGTTGTTTGTCGTTCGAGTTGGCCGCTGCCAGCGTCCGGCCCCCTTCGTCGTCGACGATCTGGGCGTAGATGTGCTTCCGGCTGCGGAACACGCTCATTCGTGGCCGCGTCGAGTCGCGTTTTACCCGACTCCGCACGCTCAAGCGGCGCCGGCAGCGCTGTTTTCCGATTCGTTTTTCTCGTTTCATCTTACTTCACCATCGCCTTGCCTTGCTTACGACGGACCTGCTCGCCCATGTAGCGGATTCCCTTACCCTTGTACGGTTCGGGTTTCCGCAGGGCGCGAACCTCGGCGGCGAACTGCCCGACGGCCTGCTTGTCGATGCCGCGGACGACGATGTGCTGCTGGTCGGGCACGGCCACGTCGATCCCTTGCGGGATGGGTACCTGCAACTCGTTGGCGAATCCTACCCGCAACTGCAATACGTTGTTTTGCACCGCGGCCAAGTAGCCGACGCCGTGGATCTCCAGCCGCCGCTCGTAACCCTGCGTGACGCCGACGATCATGTTCTGGATCAGCGCCCTGGTCAGTCCGTGCAAGGCCCGGTTTTGTCGCTCGTCGTTGTCTCGGCTGACGACGATCACACCGGCCTCTTGGTCGTAGGCGGTGGTGATCTCTGCGCGGTGTTCCCACTGGAGTTTCCCTAAGGGACCCTCCACGGCAACGACCTGGCCGGAGATTTGGACCTTGACTCCGTCGGGTACGGGCACCGGTTTTTTTCCGATCCGGGACATCTCGGTTCGCCTTTACGGTATTCTCTGCTGGCTACTTTTGGTGACGCAAACGGGGAGTTACCAGACCTCGCAGAGCACTTCGCCGCCGAGCTTTCGCTGGCGTGCTTCACGGTCGCTGATCACACCACGGCTGGTGCTAATAATGCAAATTCCCAGTCCGCCGAGGACCGGTTTCATGGCCGCCGCGCCGCTGTACACGCGGCGTCCCGGCTTGCTAACGCGTCGGATTCTCCGGATCACGCGCTCGCCGTTGGGACCGTACTTCAAGTGGAGGCGAAGTTGACCTACGGGCAGGTTTGCCGCTTCTTTATCCACTTCCTCCCAATCCCAAATGTAGCCCTCGCGTTTGAGCACCTCTGCCAGGCCACGCTTGACCTTCGACAGCGGCATCTCAACCTGGGGATTCTCGACGCGCACCGCGTTGCGGATGCGAGTCAGCATATCGGCAATCGGGTCGGTCATCATGATCTGGGGGTTCCCTTTACCAACTCGCCTTCTTCACACCGGGAATCAGTCCTTGGTCCGCCAGATTCCTGAAACAAATCCGGCAGATTCCAAACTTCCGATACACACTGCGCGGTCGCCCGCAAATCCGGCATCGCCGCTCGAGCCGCGAGCTGTACTTAGGCTTGCGAAGCGCTTTGGCGATCTTCGATTTGCTTGCCATGCGGTTGGTCCTCTGTAAATCCACGTTCGCGCGGCCGGCGACCGCGGCTTTGTTACGCGGCCGGCGGCCGCGACTCCAGCTTGTCTTCAGCTTGTCTCGCTAACCTTCAGCGGCATACCCAGGCCTCGCAGCAATTCGCGGGCCTCGTCGTCGCTGTCGGTCGTCGTACCCAGCGAAAGGTTCATTCCTTGCGGTCTGGTGTATTTATCCGGATTCAACTCCGGGAACACCAACTGTTCGCTCAGCCCCATGTTGTAGTTGCCGTGCCCGTCGAAACTCTTCGGGTTCAGCCCGCGAAAGTCCCGTACCCGGGGAATCGCCAGCGATATCAGCCGGTCGAGGAACTCGTACATGCGGCGATTGCGAAGCGTTACCATGCAACCGATCGCCATCCCCTCGCGGAGCCGGAACCCGGCCACCGACTTGCGTGCGATGGTGATCACCGGTTTCTGCCCGGAGAACTGCCGCAGCGCGTCGACGGCCTCTTCGAGGTTCTTCTTTTCGGCGATCGCGCTGCCGACGCCCATGTTGATGACGATCTTCGTCAGTCGCGGCATCGAGAGCCGGTTGGTCCGCCCGAGCTTCTCAAGCAGCGCGGGCAAGACCTCGTTCTCGTATTTCTCGAGGAGCCGGGGCGTCGGGATCTCGACCGGTTCGCTTGGCGGCTGGTCGTTCTTTTTCTTCGATTTGTTCTTTTTGGCGGACATCTTACTTAGCGCCTATTTCTTGGCGTATCGGGCCTTGGCCGGTGCGATCTGGCCATTGCCGGCACCGCACTTCTTGCAGTAGCGTTCTTTGCTGCCGTCTTCCAGGTGCCGGGCACCCATCCGCGCGGCGGCGCTACATTTCTCGCAGACCAGCGCGACGTTGGAGACCGAAATCGGCATCTCCATCGAGAGCCGGCCACCTTGCGGGTTCTTCTGACTCCGCCGCACGTGCTTGTACACCCGGTTTACGTGTTCCACGACGAGCTTCCCGGCAACCCGATCCAACCGGAGCACTTTACCCCGGGTACCACGGTCCTGGCCGGTCGTCACTTCCACGGTGTCGTTAATTCGAATCCACATCAGACCACCTCGCTGGCGAGGCTAACGATTTTCATAAAGTTTCGCTCGCGCAATTCCCGAGCAACCGCACCGAAGATGCGTGTGCCACGGGGGTTCTTTTCGTTGTCGATAATCACAGCGGCGTTGTTGTCGAAACGAACGTAACTTCCATCCGCCCGACGCGTGGGCTGCTTGCAGCGGACGATCACCGCCCGGACTACGCTCTTCTTCTTCACTTCGCTTCCGGGGATCACGCTCTTCACGCTGCAGACGATTATCTCGACTACGACGTCCGTTCTCCGCTTTGTTCCACCGACCA
>JABMRB010000398.1 GCA_013202865.1 Candidatus Nealsoniibacteriota bacterium
GCCTCTGCCTCTGCCTCTGCCTCTGCCTCTGCCTGTTCCTCTTCGTCGTCCGGCAGACGTTCTCGATCGACGTCTTCCTGGATAAGCTCCATCGCCCGCTTGTAACGCGGGTCGTTCATCACGCTTTCCAAATGAAGGGCGAACTGCTTGTCCTTCGACCTCTTAACCAGTGTGACGCCGATCCAGATCGCAACGATCACGCCGACCACCAGCAGGCCGGGTGGGACCGTGTAGAAGAACGGTTTGGCGAGTTCGCCTTCCTTCAAACCGGCCAGCTTCGCGGCCTCGTTTGGCTCTAGTTTCCATGCGTCGCCTTCTTTGACAAGCAGCCTCAAACCATCGGTTTCTTTGGTAAACAGGCAGTACCCGCCGTCCCATGTCCAGAAATCGAGCCAGAAGATCCCGCCGTAGCTGTAACGGAATCCGATGGCCGGTTCCGTGCCGACGGCAGCCTTAATCTCCTTCTTCTGCTCCTCGGGCAAGTCCGCCAGATGTTTGACCGTCTCTCCCCGCGTAATCAGAACCAGCCCCCTTGCCTCAGCCGGCGAGGACCGCAACAGCGCCACAGTCAAGACCGCCAGCGGCAGCCCGCGGGTGATCAACTTGATCATTATGAGTTCTCCTTTTTGCAGCGTCGATTGTACGCTCAGCAGCGGATTGCCGTCAAGCGTCGTCCACCGCGTGGTCTGAAACGGGGGAATTATTCATCGGCCGCCCCTAACTGGTACGCGTAGATCCGGTCGCTGTTGCGGAGGTAGAGCCGTCCGCCGCAAACGACCGGATGGGCCCAACTGAGGGTCTTGTCGCGGTCGGGCAGGTCGAACCGGCTGACGACCTCGTGGCCGTCCGGCGTGGCGCGTACCAGGCCCATGGTGTGCCGTTCGCTGAGTGTGTAGAGCATCTCGTCGGCGTAGGTCAGCGACCCCTTGCCGACGCCCGGGCGAACGTACTTCACCCGGCCCGTCTCCCAATCGAGACAGACCCACTGGGCCCGGTTGCGGCGGGCGCACGAGCCGTAAAGATGGCCGCCCAACAGCACCACGCCGCCGTGGTGGTTGTCCAACTCGGTGCTCCGCCATACCGGTTCCACGGAAGCCTCTTGGCCGTCGACGCGGATTCGCAGCTTCACCGACCCGGTCGTCTGCGTGCTGATGAACACGTGGCCGTCGTGATACAAGGGCATGAAAATGTTCTCTTCAAACGGCGTCACGTGCTCGAACCGCCATAGCAGTTCGCCGTTGTCCGCATTGACGCCGATCAACGCCCGGGAGGTCATCGTGAGGATCATTCGCAGGCCGTCTTGCTCGGCCAACGTGGGCGAGGCGTAGCCGGCCTTATCGCCCGTGCCGGGCGACTTCCAGACGACCTGCCCGGTCGTCTTCTCCAGCGCCACCACGGCCGTTTCCGGTCCGCCGGGGCAGCAGATCACGCGGTCGCCGTCGATCAACAGCGACTCGGACAGTGCCCAAGTGAGGCCCTTGGCACCGAAACGCTGGAGGATATTCACACCCCAGATCTTCCGGCCGGTCTTCGCGTCGAGGCAGACGACGTTGCCCAAGGGGCTCTCGTGATAGAGCCGATCGCCGTCGATCGTGGGCACGCCCCGGGTGCCCGGATGCGAGCCGGTCCAGGCCGCGCCGTTGTCGAACGTCCACCGGGTCCGCCCGTCGAGATCGATTGCGGTGATCCGCGTCTTCTCGTCCGCATTGCCGGCCGTGTAGATCAGCCCGTCGGCAATCGAGACGCTTGCGAACCCGTGCCCGACTGCCCGAGCGGTCCAGAGTAGCTTGGGACCGCCGTCTGGCCAACTCTTAGGCAAGCCGGTTTCCGTGGAGATATTGTCCCGCCGCGGTCCATGGAACTGCGGCCACTGGGGACCATCGGCCGCCACGACCGGCGGAGCGAACGTCAAGACCGCCAACGCCAACGCACCGAACGCCACGGAAGCATCGCCCGAGTTTCTCATTGCTATGCACCTCTATGTTGCGAGTCGGATTATAGGTCACCCACTTTATCCTCGACCGCATGGCCCTTGTCAAGATGTGAAGATTGGTGGCAGGGTTTTCCATTCGTGCCTAATCATGGTATCTTGCAGTTGGCATCCGTTGGGGTGGCAGTTGCCGTTGGGGTGGCAGTTGTACTGCCACCGCTGCCTGCACCGGGTGCGGCAGTACAACTGCCGTACCAACCGGTATGAGTGCCGCACCAACCGGGACACATGCCACACAACCGCGGTTCGTGGCCCTCCGTGGGCTTCCGCCCTCGGCTATTAGCGATTTCCAATCCACTACCCACTACCCACTACTCCCCCATGCCCCTTGCCATTTCGCTGATCATTCCGGCGTACAATGAGTCGCAGCGGTTGCCGCCGTATCTGGACTGTGTGCGTCGACATTTCGACGAGCACTATGCGGGCGACTATGAGGTGATCGTGGTCGACGACGGCAGTTGCGACGGGACGTCGGACGTGGTCGAGTCGCTCGAGGCCGATTGGCCCGAGTTGAGCGTGATGCGTCATCCGGTCAACCGCGGCAAGGGGGCGGCCGTGCGAACCGGGATGCTGGCCGGCGGTGGCGACCTGCTGCTGTTTGCCGACGCCGACGGGGCCACGCCCATCGGCCAGGAACGCAAGCTGGCCGACGCGATCCGTGCCGGCGCCGATCTGGCCATCGGCTCCCGGCTAGCCACGTCGACCGACGTCACGCGGCGTCGCAGTTTCACCCGGGGGCTGACCGGCCGGTTGTTCGCCGTGGCGGCCCGATGGTGGCTGGGGATTTCGGTTCGCGACACGCAATGCGGCTTTAAGCTATTCCGCCGCGAGGCCGGCCGGGAGTTGTTCTCCAAGAGCGAAGAGTCGGGCTATCTGTTCGACCTCGAATTGCTCGTGTTGGCCGGTCGGCTCAACCATCGAATCGTCGAGGTCCCGATCGACTGGTCGGACGTCCCCGGCAGCCACCTCAGCCCGCTCAAAGAGCTACCCAGCATTCTAAGCACGTTGTGGCGCATGCGTGTAGGTCGGGGCTTGCCCCGACGCAGTCCAACCAACCCATAGACCAACCACAAAAGGCCCCCTCCCATGCGCACACCACTCTCCCCAACCCGCCGACGAACAACCATCGCCATCCTAGCCTTCGCCCTGTTGCACCTCCCCGTCGCCCAGTCCATCGCTGACGAGGCAACACCGGTGTTCGACGTCCAAGATCTCTACGACTCGACCCGCATCCCCAACGTCACCGTGGCAACCGACGGCACCGTTCTGGCGTTTGCCGGCAGCGGCCACGTGTTGCGACGCAGCGAAGACGGCGGCAAGACGTGGAGCCCGGCGCAAGAAGTAGGAAGCGACGCCGGCGGCAGCGCGATCGTCGATACGAATACGGGCGACGTAATGGTCGTTCGCTCCAAGCGGGGCTTTTTGTGGCGAAGCAGCGACCATGGTAAGACCTGGAAGCGAGAGACGATCACGGTCAAACCCAACCCGCTCGGCCACGGGGCCGTCGACGGCGTGGGGGCGCAGACCGCCTGCTCCGAGTCGGGCGTCACGCTTCGCCACGGCAAGCACAAGGGCCGGCTGTTGATGCCCGCCCGGGTGCAGCCGCCCGAGGGAAACAATGACCAGGAGTGGTGGCCATACAATTACAACACGGCCATCTACAGCGACGACGGCGGCAAGACCTGGCAAACGAGCGGGCCCGTGCAGAGCGGCACGGGCGAGGGCACGCTGGCGGAGTTGTCCACCGGCACGATCTACTACAATTCCCGCAGCCACATGTCGATCGACCACCGCCGCCGGATCGCCTACAGCCACGACGGCGGGGCGATGTTCGTCGACTGGCGGGTGTGCGACGTGCTTCGTGAAGTAGGACAACCGTTCTACTTCAAGTACGGCACCAAGCCGAGCTACGGCTGCAACGCCGGGCTGGTGCGCCTGCCGCTGGAGGCGACCGGCGGCAAGGACGTGTTGTTGTTCAGCACGCCGGACGACCCGGGCGGCAACCGCGTGAAGATGACCGTCTGGGCCAGCTTCGACCGCGGCATGACCTGGCCGGTCAAACGCCTGGTCTACGAAGGCCTCAGCGCCTATTCTTCTCTGGCTGCCGCCAAGGACGGCACGGTCTATCTGCTGTTCGAGCGCGGCAAGAAGAAGCTCTACGAGAGCGTCGCGGTGGCCCGGTTCAATCTCGCGTGGCTGACCGAGGGGCGAGAGTAGTCGAAGTTCCACAAGGGCTGACGCAGTTCCGTCCATCCCGAAGGGATGAAACAACATAGCCCGGGGTCGCGGAATTCAGCGTCGTTGAGAAACGGACTCCGATGCTTCGTACTGAAGACGATATGGACATAGATCTGCACCAGCGATTGCGGCATGGTCTACCCTCTCCTGTAAAACCCCTTCGGGGTTTGTTGCGATTGTCGGCCTGATTCCCCGGGGTGCGCTCCGCGACCCCGGGCTGTGTTGTACAACACCTTCGGTGTTACGTCTCGTGCCTCGACCAGCCCTGCGCACCTCGACCAACCCTGCACACCTCGACCAACCCTGCACATTTCCGCGACCGTGCAATACGTTTCACTCACGCTTACCCACCGGTCGCGTCTTCTTCACCATGGCGGCGAGCTTGGCTTCGTCCACTTCGATGCCCAGGCCGGGACCGTCGGGTACTTCGATCATGTCGCCGTCGATCTTCAGCGGCTCTTTGAGGATATCTTCGGTGAGGAACTGCGGGGCGTTCAGTGCGGCGGGCTTCTTCAGACCGAAGGCGCCGAACAGGCAAAGCGTGGCGGCTAGTGAGACGTCGGGATCGCATAGCCCGCTGCCGAGCCACATCAGTCCGGCGTCGCGGAGGATCTCGATCTGCCGCTTGGCCGACGATAGTCCGGCGGTCCGCGACGGCTTCATCGCCACCCCGTCGAGCATCCCCAGGCGGATGAACTCCTCGAGCTCGACCGGCGAGACCACGCCCTCGTCCATGAGGATCGGCAAGGCCCCTTGTTTCTTCAGTGCCCGGTAGCCACTGAGCCGGTTCGGTCGCAACGGTGCCTCCAGCACATCAACGCCGGCGTCGGCCAGTTTCGGGGCGACTTCCAACGCCTCGGCCGGGCTGTAGCCGCCGTTGGCGTCGGCCCAAAGGAAACCGTTGGGCACCAGCCGGCGGACCCGGGCGGCAAGTTGCACGTCGAACTTGGGATCGGGGGCCACCTTGATGTTGAAGTTGCGGTAGCCCCGCTTGCGGCCCGTGTCGATCAGTTTGTCGACCTCGTCGAGCGTCCGCGCGTTGATCGTCCAGCTAAGCTGCAACGGTCCGCCGCGGGGCAGTCCCCACATCTTCGCCAGCGAGCGCCCGGTCAGCTTGCCCGCCAGGTCGTGCAGTGCGATATCGAGCCCGGCCCGGGCGATCGGCATGCCCGTGGTGAACGCCGGGGCCAAGGCCTTGTCCATGGCTGCCTGGGCGCCTGCGATGTCCACCGGGTCGCGTCCGACGAGCACGGGTGCCAGGTAATCTCGCAACACGATCATCGAGGTATCGAGCGTTTCGTAGCTCCACCGGGCCACCGGCACGCTTTGGCCCCATCCGACCGTGCCGTCATCGGCAGTGATTTTCAGCGTCACGGCCGCCCGGCCGTAGGAGCCGCCGGGGCCCTGGAAGAACTTGAAGAACCCGACGGTGCGGTAGCGCGTCGGAAAGAGGTCGATTCGCTCGATTTTCACGTTACCCGACCCGCCGTCCGTCACGGCCCCGGCAGCCAACGCGGCCGATCCGAGCGCCGTCGCGGCCGAAGCCGTAAGGAACTCCCGCCGTGGCAGACCTTGATCCGAAGTCTCTTTCTTCATGGGACGCCTTTCGCATTGGTGGCACACTGTCGGTTCGGGAACCAAGTATACCGACCAACCAGGGCGTGTCCAGAAGCGCCGTTGCCCGGGGTGAAGAAAGTGCGGAGCAGCCCAATGGGCCAGCGGGCCTCATACAAGCTCGAAGCGCAAGCGAGTGGATCACTTACGACGAAATCCACTCGCTTGCGCTTCGAGCTTGTACCTGTCGCAGCGGCGTCTCTTCCGCATGCGAAGGAAGCCGCATAGGCCCGCCATTCCGGCCAGCAGCATGAGCATCGTCCCTGGTTCCGGGATGTTCGCTGCCGGCGCGGCCGACTGCATGTCGCCCGTATCGCCGAAGGCGGCTTCGAGAATCATATAATCGCCGAAATCGACGGTGCCGCTGAAATCGAAATCGCCGTCCTCCCACCCACCGGGCCCGCCGAACGAGGCCTCCAGGATCATGTAGTCTCCGAAGTCGACGTCGCCGTCAAGATCGGCGTCGCCGAAGATCCCGGGCGGAAGATGCCCGACGCCTTCGTACGCGCCGACGTCGTAGGCGTCTCCTTGCGGCCGCGGCGTGCCGTTGCGGTCGGCCGCGACTTCGTCGATTGTGATTCCCGCATCAAGGGCCGCCGAACCGGATCGCAGATGATAATCGTGGAGTGCCGCATCGATAAAGCTTTCCGGTCCGACGGCCAGGTTCGATGGATCGCTTGCCTGGCCGGGCGCCGCGTCGGCGAGGAAGAGGTTGTTGAGTAGTTGGAAGTCGTCGCCCGCCCCGCTGCTGGAAGGGGCCGAAATGAGGAACGCGCCGTGGCCATCGCCGAACGTGTTGTTCAGCAGGTGCAGGTTATTGATTGAGTCTTCGTACCTGACGGCCACGGCGTTGCCGTGGAAGACGCCGTTGACCAGCGTCACGTGGGCTCCGGCATCTTCCGGGCGACCACGAAGCCGTGCCGCGATCTCGTTGTCGAAAAACACGTTGCCGTCGAGCACGACCTCGACGCGTTCCTTAAGCACTACCGCCGCCGCGTTGTTGATATAATCTCCCTCCCAGCCGAAAAACTCGCTGCCGGTGATCGTCAGTCTGCCGCGAGTGGAAATCGAAGCGTCCTGTTTCGTATCGATGCCGTTTTCACCCGGGTTGACTCCGGCTGGGAAACCACCGGCCGGCTCGGGCAACGGCCCGTTCCAGAACTTCACCGAGTCGACCGTTACGTCGTCCCACGCGCCGTCCTGAAGTTGCAGGGCGTCGCCGGAAACATAGTAGGCCTGGGAGTTGCGGATTTCGAGCCCCCGGACGCCGCCGGCAACGATGGCGTGGGCATCAACGCGGACGCCGGCGTCCATGTTGAGGAAGTGATGCAACGTGGAGTCGACGATCGAGACGTTTTCGAGGAAGTCGAAGCCGGCGCCGATCAGGCTGCCGTCGTCCTGGTTGTTGCCCAAGTCGATTCCGTCTCGTCGTCCATGGCGCACCTGATTGTTCGAGAAGACGAGGTGATCGGCCGTGCTCTGAACACGAATCACGTCCGAGTCGTTGTATTGCCCGTCGAAGACGAGCCCTTCGATCGAGACGTAAGGATGGTTCACTTGCATCACGCGGCCGTCGTCGGCCAGCAGCGTCGCCTGGCCCGGATTCTCGGCCCGTAGCGTAATCCTTGCCGCGGCACTTCCTCCGCGGACGGTCCAGAGCGGCTCGCGATAGGTGCCGTCGTGGACGACGACGGAGTCGCCCGGCTGTGCCCGATTCAGCCCTGTTTGGACCCGGGCCCATGGATCTTCGAGGCTTCCGTCGCCGGCGTCGCTTCCCCAGGTGGCGATGTAGTAGTCGGCAGCCCGGGCCGGGGGCAAGGCGAACAGCCAACACGCCGGGAGCAAGCCACCGAGCAGGACAGCCATCGACCCGGCGGGCAGCGCCGGGAGGCGTCTGCCGGCGGCTCGGCAACTTGGCTCGGCGGCAAATTGGCGCATGGTTGCAGCTTCCTTTAGCAGGGCATCGTAGTTGGCTCTCGGGCGGCCCGTTGGATGAGTGGCCACCAAGCATACTTGAGTAGACCGAGAACTGCCAGAATTGTCAAGCAATATGCGTAGGACGGATTTTTAATCCGTCCCGAGAAAGGTGCCTAGAAAGACGGATTGGAAATCCGTCCTACCTTGAGAAGGCTTCTGCTGCCCGAAAACATGCACTGCAATCAGGTTTGTGGTCCCGCGTCGGGGGCGGCCACTTCGTCGTGCGGGGCCGCAGTGCCAGCGTCGGGGTTCGCTTCACCCGACGGCACGCTCGGTGGCTGATCGGCGGGGTCGGTTCCCGGGTCGCGATTGGCAGGCGTTGGCTCATCGGCTCCGGCAGCAGCGGGGGACGCTGCTCCGAAGGTCGTCGTCTGCGAGGGCGAAGCGCCGGCCGGGACCTCGTACGAGGTGATCGGCACGCCACACGCGTCGATCGGCACGCGATAGCAGACCACGCGTGGCACGTAGGTGGTGTAGGTGATCGGGGTTCGCTTCTCGACGCAGCGAGCCACGTTGACCGTCTCCTGATAAGCCTCCGTCCGGCAGACGCGATACGGGACCTGCTCGACGCGATTCTCGTAGATCATCTTGCACGTCTTCACCGGTATCTGACGGACGTGCTCTTCGGCAACCATTTTGCAGACTTGCACGGGCACCGTCCGCTCGACCCGTTCGACCACCGCCCGGCAGACCGTATAGGGAACGCGACGCTCGCGCTGCTCGACCACCATCTTGCAAACCTTGTACGGCACCGTCCGGGAGACCTGCTCCTGCGTGTACCTGGTCACTTGCACGGGTACCTCGGTGGCAACCGTTTCCGGGCACATGGTCGTTTGCTGGACCTGCTGCGGAACGATGTTGGGCTGCCAGACACGTTGCACCTCGTATCGGCCACGCGGCGTCTGCTCCCAATAGAGCCCGCCGCGGCGATAGATCGTCACGCCGGTGATCGGGTCCACTTCGCTGTGGGCCGGGACCCAACGCAACCGGTTCTTAGGCATGCCGGGCTTCATCACGGTCTGGGCGGCGTAGCCGCCTCGATCGACGTAGGCGGTCTTGAAGGTAGTGACCGGACGCATCACGGTGTGGTACTCGGTACGCATTGCCGTCTCGACGACCGGCTTGGTGACCGTGTAGGTCTCCTGACGCTGGTGCGTTTCCCAAACCGGCTTGCTGACCGTGTAACGCTCTACCCGCTCGGCCGTCTCATTTACGTACGTGACCTTGTCGTAGCTGGCATCGCGGTAGCTGGTCTCGTAGACCGGCTTGCTAACGGTGTATCGTTCCTCACGAAAGCTGGTTTCGACCACGGGCTTGGCAACCGTATAGCGGTACTCCCGCGTCCGGGTTTCCCAAACGGGCCGGTAGCGGGTGACCTGCTGTTGTTCGCATACATTCTCGTACTCGATGCGATAGGCGGTCACCTGTTGCGGTTCGCACACGGTCTTGTAGACGAGGCGATAGGTTTGGCCGTCGGCGCAAGGAACCGTCGGACAACTGACCTGGGCCGAGACCGTTGCAGCGAAAAGCGCCAGCAGCGACGCCGTCACGATAACACGAACGGGAGAATTCATCTTAGGTTTACCTCGCCGGGCTTGTCGACCGGTACAATGCGTTACGGGAAACGGGTATTCCAACCGGCGGGTTGGAGCCATATCCCCATTATAGGTTTTTCCCGCCGTCTGGGCGGGAGAAACATCCCTCCAAGTGAGTCTGCCAGATTGGCGAGCCTACGGCAAACGGGTGCGGCGTCGTTTACGTTGCCCAGCAGCCGTTAGTGCAAGCGCCACAACGGTTTATAATTTTTAGAAAAATCTCAAGTTCCGGGTAACCCCAGCCGGGGGTGGTTTTTGACAGAATGACGTAACGTGTTGTCGGAAAGACAGTTACAACGCGTCCTTACCCAATCGTTACGATCCTCAAACTCGCTGCCGGAGCGTAACGAGAGGGCCGCGCAGCGCCGATATTGATGTGTCACTGACGTTTGAGTTGTCGCAACACGTCGGTCGCCTTGACGCGAATTTCTACGCCGCTTTCCACGTTGGACAGTTTAGCAACCGCTTGGCGTAACGGTTCCAGGTCGGCGCGGGGATTTGCTGCGGCTAGTTTCTCGACGGCTCGCAGTGCGTTCAACGGTATCAACCTCTCTCTTGCATCGCCGCTCGCCGCCCGCTTAGGATCGAGCATTTCGCAGAGCACGTCGGCGGCCGCGATGTTTCCATGCCGGGCCAGCCCGGTGGCGGCGTTGTAGCGGACTTCCGGATGTTCGTCGGCGAGCATCGTCACCAGAACGGTTTGCGCCCGATCGCCCCCGACGACGCCGAGCGTGAATGCGGCCGACTGGCGAACGGTGTGCTGGCGGTCCCCGGCCGCGTTGCATAAGCAATCCAGCAGCGCGTCGTTGGCCTGCAGTTCATCCGGTCCGACGTGCGAGGCCAGCACGGCAGCGGCCTCGATCGCAGCGCAACGCACGCGGGTGGCGCCGGCAGTTTCCCGCGGCCGGGCCGCCTCGACGAGCACGGGCAGCGGTTCGGCGATGTGGAATTCACCGAGGACGCGACACAGAAACACCCGCAGGTTGATCGAATCGCCGTCATCCTGGCCCGTCTCGATCTCCTTGCGAAGCAGATCGGCAAGCCGTTTGGCCAAGGCCGGGTCCCGCTTGAGTTGTTCGTTACCCGGCTCGTGCAGCACGGCGGCCAGGTTCATCGCAGCGAGCCAGCGGTCGTTGCCGGGCCGGCCCAGGCGTTGCAGCAGCGAATCGACGTCGTTTTGCGGCGCGATCAGCCAGACGGAAACCGTCACGATCAGCGCAACAACCAAC
>JABMRB010000399.1 GCA_013202865.1 Candidatus Nealsoniibacteriota bacterium
CGGGTCGAACTCGTTGACGTTGTTGACCGAGATGCTGTGGATGTTGCTGCCGTCGGCGTTCATGACGTGCAGTGTATCGACACCCGAGTTGAAGCACGGCACGAGCGCCCGCGCCCGGGTGGAGGTGAAGACGATCCGTCCGTCGGGCAGGTAGCAAGGCGTGACGTCGTGATGGCCCTTGCCGGTGCGGATCTCCTGCGGCGGCTGCTGGCAGTCGCATTCGGGATCGGTCAGTTGTCGCAGGCCGGTGCCGCTGTTACCCTCGGAACCAACGCCGATCTCGTAGATTCGGGTGTGGCCGTGTTGTTCGCCCTTGAAGGCAAACAGCACGCGCTTGCCGTCCCAGGAGATTTCCGGATCGCGGTAGACGCCCGGGCCGAGGGTTTCCTTGGTATCGGGATCGATGACCGCGCGGATGCGCCGCCGCTCGGGCGGGTCGGCCGGGTTCTCGATCACGTAGATCCCGCCGCCGGGCCGCCAGGTGATGTATTCGTCGTAGATGTGCCCGGCCATGTAGGCATGACGTTTGACGAACAGCAGCGGGGCGTCGAGTAGATGGAGCAGGCTTTTCTCGGCGGCCGGTTGTTTGGCTGGCGTTTCGGCGGCGGTGGCGTTCAAACTGCACGTTACGATGACGGTCAACGCAAGACAGACGGCAGCGAGAATCGATTCTCGGGCGATGCTCACGGGACGCTCCTTTCGGGGGGCATGAAGTCTGTGGCTATTATGACACAAAGGGCTCCCGTGTCGCAATCCTGGCTCGGCGGGGCGGGGGGAAGAATTGCAAATTGGTAATTGTAAATTGCAAATTGCAAATTGAAGAAGAAGGACGGTGGCGGCGGTTTTTGGGTGCGCAACCGAGCCAATTTGCAATTTTCAATTCTTCCCCCCGTCGGGGCAAGCCCCGACCTACAGGGTCCACCCGTCGCGGTACGGTGGATTCAGCAGGGCGTTGGCGGCGTCGGAGTTCTTGAACTGCTGCTTCTCGGGGTCCCAGTAGAGTTTCTCTTGGGTGCGGATGGCGATGTTGCCCATCAACACGACGGCGGCTAGATGGGCGGCGTGGTCGACGAAGTTGCTGCCGGCCGGCTTGCCGCCTTTGCAGGCGTCGATCCACTCCTGGTAGTGGCCGGGCGAGCGGTCGAGCAATTGCGGCGGTTTGCCGAAGCCCTTCGCCTTGGCCTCGGGTAGGAGTTGGTGGCCGAGCAACAGGCCGGCGTCGCCGACGATCAGGGTGCCGTCGTTGGTGAAGATGTTGCGGGTGCCGACCTCCTTGGGCAGCGGCGGCATCATCCCGCCGTCGTACCAGCGGATGACGATCTCCGGCTGGTTGCCCTGGGCCGCGAAACGGAACGTTGTGATCGACGCCTTAGGGGCCGTTTCGTTGCGGACGTCCGGCGGGGCGTTCCAATGGGTCGAGCAGGCTTCGACGCTCTCGGGCCAGCCGAGCTTCAAGGCCTTGAAGACGGCCGAGAGGTTGTGGCAGCCGATGTCGCCCAACACGCCGGTGCCGAAATCCCACCAGCCTCGCCATGCGAACGGATGGTAGCAGGGGTGGTACGGACGCACCGGTGCCGGGCTGAGCCAGAGGTCCCAGTCGAGACCGGCCGGCACGGGCGGGGTGTCGGCCGGGCGGGGCACACCGCGCTGTGAGATGTCGGGCCGGCGGTTCGACCAGGCGTGGATCTCGCGGACCTTGCCGATCGCGCCGGCATGGATGTACTCGTGGATCAGCCGGGGCCCTTCGCCGGCCTGACCCTGGTTACCCATCTGCGTGGCAACCTTAGCCTGCTTGGCGGCCTTGCCGATTGCGATTGCTTCGCCGACGCTGTGCGTGAGCGGCTTCTGGCAGAAGACGTGTTTACCCTGCTTCAGGGCCGTCATGGTGACCACGGCGTGGTTGTGGTCGGGCGTGGCGACCATCACGGCGTCGATCTCCTTCTGGGCGTCGAACATCTTGCGAAAATCGCTATAGACCTTCGCCTTGGGGAACCCCTTGGCCGCATTGGCAGCGTGACGGGCGTCGACGTCGCAGATGGCCACGATGTTCTCGCTGGGCACACGGCGAACGTCGCCGGAGCCCATGCCGCCGAGGCCGACGTTGGCGATGTTCAGCTTATTGTTGGCCGACGGCTCCCCGGGCGAACCGAGCACATGGCGGGGAATAATCGAAAGCGTTGCCGCGGCCGACGTGCCGGCCAGGAACTTTCGGCGATTGAATCGGTGCTTCGTACTCATCGGTATGTCTCCGTTTGGCGGTAGGATGGGGCAGGACCACGTGCCGGGATTGTACTGCAAGGCACGTCCGGGTTTCAAGCACCCGTGGGGTTGGAAAAGCAGACGGTCAAGCAACTCGGCAAGCGTCTGAACCTCGACCTGACCATCCGCCCTCGCGATCGGCCCAGGAGACCCGCCAGAGAGTCCGAGAACAGGCAACAAATAGTTCTGACCGCTTTTTTTCTTGACCGACCCCTTTTTGCCCCCCTTTTGACCCTTTTTGACCCTTTTTGACCCCGCCGCTTCGGGGATTTGTGACCTATGTTCTATAAGCGGAACTCGCAATCGTTCTGACGGACCTATCCCAACGGGGCAAAGTGAGTGATGCAGGCGGCCAGCGAGCGCGGTTCAGGGGTGGCCGAATTGCGGCAGAAACGAAACTGCGGCCTTTCCTCGCCCCAAGCAAGGCATGGAGAACGCGGAGGTAACGATGAATCGCAAACATCCGCCGGCCAACGCGCACAACCCGATCGCGATCCTAACAGTCGTCCTGGTCATAACTTGGGCGGTACTGGCGGGGTTGGGTTGGTTGTCATACCGTTCCTATCAAGAGACAAAGACAACAACGGAACGGCGTTTGAGAATCGAGGAACTGCGTGGCTCTATCGTTCACCTGGACGAAGTGTTGACCATGTCGGCGCGCATGGCAGCCTTCACTGGGGACCTGGAGTGGGAAAATCGCTATCGTCGGTTCGAGCCCCAGTTGGACGCCGCCATCAAGGAGGCCATGACACTCGCACCCGAGGCGTACGGCGGCGAAGCGGCCGCTGAGAGCGCCGCCGCCAATATCAAGCTTGTGGACATGGAGAACCGCACCTTCGATCTGGTGCGCCAGGGCCATGCGGACCAAGCCAAAGCGGTCCTGTTCAGCGACGAGTATGAGAAGCAGAAGCAGGTTTACGCTCAAGGGATGACCCGTTTTGCGAAGCCCAAGGAGCGTTACTTGCGGCTCACGGAGTTGCGCGGCACCATCGTTCACCTGGACGAAGTGCTGAGAAAGTCCGCGCGCTCGGCGGCGGCAACCGGCGATCCGCGGTGGGAGGAGCGTTATCGTCGTTTCGAGCCCCAGTTGGACGCCGCGATCAAAGAAGCCATCGCGCTGGCGTCTGGGGCCCATAGTGGCGAAGCGGCTGCCGAGACCGACGCCGCCAATATCAAGCTTGTGGAGATAGAGAACCACGCCTTTGATTTGGTGCGCCAGGGTCGTGCGGAGGAAGCCAAAGCGGTCCTGTTCGGCGACGAATACGAATCGCAAAAACGGATCTATGCGGAAGGGATGAACGAGTTTGCCACCGGCCTCGCTGACGCCGTGAGCGCTAGTCTGAAACGGGAGCAGCGGCTGTCCTCCCTGCTAGTAGGGGCGGAGTGCCTACTCATGCCCTTCTTGATCGTCGCTTGGCTTGTCGTGTTTCGGGCCGTGCGCAACTGGAAGACGACCCTGGCCAAGCAGGCAGAAGAACTGGTCGAAGTGAACGAGTCGCTAGATCAGAAGGTAGCCGAACGCACCGAGGCACTTAGGAACGAGGTCACCGAACGCAAACAGGTCGAACAATCGCTGCGGCGGTCCGAGGCCAAGCATCGAGTCCTCTTCGAGAGTTCGCGGGACGCGATCATGACGCTCGCGCCTCCCTCGTGGAAGTTCACCTCGGGCAATCCCGCCACCGTTGAGATGTTTGGAGCAAGAGATGAAACCGAGTTCGTCTCTCTCGGTCCTCGGGAGCTGTCGCCGGAATTCCAGCCGGACGGAAGGCCTTCGAGCGAGAAGGCCAGGGAGATGATCGAAACGGCGATGAAGGAGGGCGCCAGTTTCTTCGAGTGGCAACACAAGCGCCTCCACGGCCAAGAGTTTCCCGCAACCGTCCTGATTACTCGGGTCGAGTTGGGCGACCAAGTGTTTCTCCAGGCAACGGTGAGGGACATCTCCGAGCAGAAGCGGGCCAACGAGGCGCTCCAGGAGGCAAAGGACTACACCGACAGCATTCTCAGTTCAATGA
>JABMRB010000400.1 GCA_013202865.1 Candidatus Nealsoniibacteriota bacterium
TAGGTCGTCCATGACCAATCCTCCGTGACATAACCTCCTGACAGGAAACCACTTACAACCACCGCGAACCTATACCACAATGGCGGGATTCAGTGCAATAGCAACAGGACACGAGGGAAAATCGGTGAACGCAGTCGGGGGGATACATGCTGCGATTGTCGTTGTCGCCAGGAACCGGGTAGCAGCGATGATTTTCCGCAGCGAGCTTTGCCATTTGTGGAAACTCAGTCGGAGAATCGACAGCGGTCTTCGAGTTCGTGCGACCGATCCCCAGGTGACACCCGATGGCGGCACAGTTCGACAGTCCGGTCAGGTGGGTAGGCACACGTTGATGCGCCTACTCCACTGGTCGTTGACTCCAGCCCCGGCCATTCCACCCAAGGGTGCTCATGCCCGTAACTGGAGTGGCCATGTGTCGACAAGCTCCCCTTGAAACGATCGTCCCGCGGATCGCGACGAATGACATATCGAATCACTCCCCACTCTACTACGCCGTCCCGGGCGAGTGGAAATCGGTGTTGCCGAGAAATTCTAGCACCTCGTCGGCGTCCTTCCAAACCTCGTACATGAAGCGGTCCTTGATCGCCTGGCGAACGATGTCCTTCTGCTGCCTGGTCAGTGAGCCGGCGCCGGTGACCGCGGCGAGGATTTGATGGTCGCCCCGTTCGAGCTTGGGCATGGCCCAACGCTGGGCAAGCTGATACGTGACCAGACCGCGCAAACAATGGCCTGCGTCGCTCGTACCCAGTTTCAACTGGATCAGCTTGAAGTCGCCCTGGGTGGGAAGCAGGTCGTGGTTCCGCGAGGCCGGCAGCGGGCCGGAATTCGTATGCAACAACCACCCATTGCCGTCGCTCTTCCAAGCGGCCAGCACTCTCGATCTGTCGCAGATCAGGTAGTGGCTCGATCGGTCGAGCCGCTTGGGCACCTCAATCGCGCTGAGCTTCGTATCGCTGGCACCGTGGACGTGCTGGTCGGCGACCGGATTATCGAGTTCGACCGTCTCGTCCGCCGGCGGTTCCTCGGCAGGTTCGGCCGGGCGAATCAGCACGGGCTTGCCACACTTGGGACACTTTCGCGTCTGGCCCGCCAATTCGTCCTTGGCATTGAGTTTCGAACCGCAGGCCCCACAGAGGACGGGAATCATCAGCCGGGTTCCTTTCGATCGTCTCAGACAGCGGAGCTGCCACTAACATGGGAGTCCAACTGTCAGCGTAACGGACTACTGGCAGGGCGTCAAGGAAGTGAGTGGGGGGGGAGAAATGCCCCCGACTGCGTTTGGGGGGGCAAAACGGTAGCTGGATTCGCAAGAATTCAGTTGGATTGCTACTCACGGGCTGAATTCTTGCGAATCCAGCTACAAACGTGTTCCTGCTCCTGAGACGTAGCGACCGTGCCGGTTGCGTTCTCTCTCCCAGCCCTGTAAGATGGATAGTGTACGGGGCCTAGCAAAACCTTCTCGGTGGCGGCTGGCTCCGCTTGCCGGTAGACGCGAATTGACCCTCGCCGATGGTTGTGTGCCGTTTGCAAAGTCTTCGGGTCCGTGGTAAGGTGCGATGTGGGGTAATAGATAGTAGTAGGAGCTTGGTAAGTCGTGCATCAGGATCAACTTCCCGGAACGTTTTTTGGTCCGTCTACGCTGGTTCAGTTGTTGCGGCATCGCGCACGATTCCAGCCGGACGACGTCGCGTACACGATCCTCGTCGACGGCGAGTACGAGCAATTCGACCTGACCTACCTGGAACTGGATCGCCAAGCCCGGGCCATCGCTGCCTGGCTGGAGACCCGCGATCTGGTCGGCGAGCGGGCGCTGCTGCTTTATCCGGCGGGAGCGGAGTTCATCTCGGCCTTCTTCGGATGCCTTTACGCGGGCGTGGTGGCGGTTCCGGCCTATCCGCCGCGTCGCAACCGGTCGCTCGAGCGGATCCAGGCGATCGTCGACGACGCCGAGGCCAAGGTGGCGTTGACGACCGACGTCGTACTCAACCGGGTCGAGAAGCTCATCGACGAGACGCCGCACCTGAAAGAGCTCACTTGGCTGGCCACCTGTCACGTAGCGGAAGACATGGCCGACAAATGGCAGGAGCCGGACATCCGCGGCGACACCTTGGCCTTCCTGCAATACACGTCCGGTTCCACCGGCACGCCCAAGGGCGTGATGCTCAGTCACACGAACCTTGCCCACAACTCGGCGCTGATCTCCTTCGCCTACGAGCACACGCGGTCCGGTTCCGGCGTCTTCTGGCTGCCCAGCTATCACGACATGGGGCTGATCGGCGGGATTTTGCAGCCGATGTACCTGGGTCGGCCGAACGTGCTGATGTCGCCGATGAGCTTCTTGCAGAAACCGTTCCGCTGGCTCTCGGCCATTTCGCGGTTTCGCTGCACGACCTCCGGCGGGCCCAACTTTGCCTACGACCTGTGTGTTCGCAAGGTCACCCCAGAGCAACGCGAAACGCTCGACCTGAGCAGTTGGAACGTGGCTTTCAACGGGGCCGAGCCGGTCCGCGCAGCGACGCTGGACGCTTTCACCGAGGCCTTCGAGCCGTGCGGTTTCCGACGCGAGGCGTTCTACCCGTGCTTTGGCCTGGCCGAAGCGACGTTGATCGTCTCCGGCGGGCGCGTCAGTCAGCCGCCGATCGTCCGTACGTTTGAGGCGGCGGCGCTGGCCCAGGGTAAAGTCGTCGATGCCGAACCGGAAGCCGACGGGATCCGCGAGATGGTCGGGTGCGGCGAGACGTTGCCCGACCAGAAGATCGTGATCGCCGATCCCGAAAAGATGACCTGCGCACCGAGCGGTCAGGTCGGCGAGATCTGGGCCGCCGGGCCAAGCATCGCACAAGGTTATTGGCGCAATGAGGAAGCGACCAGGGAAACGTTCCATGCGTATTTGAAGGATACCGGCGAGGGGCCGTTCATGCGGACCGGCGATCTGGGGTTCATGCAGGACGGCGAA
>JABMRB010000401.1 GCA_013202865.1 Candidatus Nealsoniibacteriota bacterium
GCGAACGCCCGGGCGGTGGCCATCTCCAACGCGGCCGAGGAGGAGAGCCCGGCGCCAAGCGGCACGTCGCCTATCAGAACGCCCTCCCAACCGGCCAATGGATGGCCGGCCTGTTGGAGGATCGACGCGGTCCCTTTGACGTACTCGATCCACCCCGCCTTCTCGTTTTTCAGTTCGTCCAACGAGAACTGGCCCGTCTCGTTGAACTGGACCGAATGGACCACCACCTGACGGTCGTCGCGCGGCCGCAGACCGATCCAGATCGCCCGATCGATCGCCATCGGCAGCACGAAACCGTCGTTGTAGTCGGTATGTTCCCCGATCAGGTTCACCCTGCCGGGCGCACGGACAATCCACTGCGGCGTCTGGTCCAGTTGCTCGGCGAACTGCTTGGCAACGTCGTCTGCTTGAATCGGCATGGCACCTGAAATCCGGTCGAAATGAACGGCGGTTGAAACTCCTCCCGTATGGAGACCCCCTTATGGTGCCGTTTCTCCGGTCATCGGTCAAGCGGGACACCTCTAGAGGTGGGTGCGGATTTCAGATTTGGGATTGGGGATTGGGGATTGGTGCGAGAGTCGCTAGCCGAGGGCGGAAGCCCAATGGCACTTACTTTGAGCATTCCCCAAAAAACCAGGCCGTTTGGCATGAGATTTGCGCAGCGAACCAACTCGAAAAAGGCAAGATACAGGGGCAGGTTTTCCCGGGAAACGCCTCAATGTGGGCGTAGCCAACTGCGCGACAAGGACCACGCGATCTCCTCTCTGCGATTCGCGCTGTTCGGCGCAAACCGCAATCAGCGGGAAGACCGGTTCCGGACGGCCGTCCCACGCGCCATAGGTGCCCTTCGCCCACGACGTGCTGATTCTACCCCTACGCAGCAAATCGTGCAAGGTTCGGTTGTCGGGGTGAGGGCATGGCGGGCCGTCTTTGGTAAGTTGGGTAATTCAGCGTGTTGTTTGTGGGGGTGGCCTTGTGAAGTCGGTGGGAACTCGTTAGGTTTAATGCCGTTGCGACGAAGCTAACCCACCCATTGGGGGATTCCGGAAGCGAGATAACTCGGTTCCGGTCCACTCGGCGCATCTTGCCAGTCACCGTTACTGGGTGGGAACAGCGTGGTTGCCCGGCTTTTCGTCATCGCCGGTCGTAGCCAGGAATTGATAGGACACAGCATGGATAATCCGACTTCCCGGGGTGCGCACACCTTCCATATCCCCGTCATGGGTATCGGGTTCACTATCGACACGCCGTTGCGGATCGCGAAGTACGGCATCTCTTCGGTGATCTCGCTGGTAGATGACACTCTCATCGAGCAGATGCGAAGCCACTACTGCCGGCAGGAGGGTGAGCCGTACGAGGAGATCACGAGCCGCGACGAGGATGCGCGTGCCCGTCGCATCACGGCCTACTTGAATCTCCTGGACCGGCTGGTCTCGCGCCAAGTTGAAGTATTGCAGGCGTCGCCTTTCCAGAGCGGAAGCGAAATCACGCGTTACTACGAGATGTTGCCCGACTCGCCGCTGAAGCAGACCTACCACGCCATGCTGGCCAGCGACGACCCGCAGCGAAAGGCCGATCTTCAAGACCAGCTTCGCCGCCTGGCCGTCCCGGGCAACATCGACGTGAACATCATGTCGCGGGGCGACGCCGACGCCTACCGCGACGGCAAGAAACGCCCGCAGGAGTTCAGCGAGGCCATGGCGGCCTTGCGGGGCTACGCAAACAGCTCCCTTCGCTCATCCATTGTCTTCTCGGCGGGCATGAACCCGCGCCTGTACGGCTACGCTGCCAAGTTCGGCGACTTCTTCCCGGATCACGACTCGCCTGGCCCCCACGGCATGCTCAAGAAGGAGATCGTGCTGAAGGTGAGCGATTACCGCTCGGCGGTGATTCAAGGCAAGTTCTTCGCAAAGCGGGGGTTGTGGGTGTCGGAGTACCGGGTCGAATCGGGCCTGAACTGCGGTGGTCACGCCTACGCCACGAAGGGGCTCCTGCTGGGGCCGATCCTTGATGAGTTCAAGCAGAAGAAGGACCAGTTGATCGGGCAGCTTCATGCGGTCTACATGAAGGCCCTTGCCGCGTCCGGCCGAATGCCAATCGAGCTGCCTCACGATGTCCGCGTCACTGCCCAGGGTGGCATCGGCACGGCCGAGGAAGACGCTTTACTGTTGAACCACTACAACGTCGACGCGACCGGTTGGGCTACGCCTTTCCTGCTCGTGCCCGAGGTAGCCAATGTGGATCCGGAGCACCTGGAGAAGCTCCAGGCCGCGACCCCGCAGGACGTCTTTCTCAGCGATAACTCGCCCTTTGGGGTGCCGTTCTGGAACTTGCGGAATTCGGCGAGCGAGGAGGCCCGGCGGCAGCGGATCGACCGAGGTAAGCCGGGCAGCGTCTGCCACAAGACGCACGTCAGGTTCAATACGGAGTTTACAGAGATCCCGATCTGTGCCGCCTCGCGCAACTATCAGCGACGTAAACTCAAACGCCTTGCCGAGGATGATCTTACGCCGGACCAACTCGCCCTGATGCGGGAGCACGTCACGGCGAAGTCCTGCATCTGCCACGACCTGGGCGGCAGTGTGACCCTCCGCTACGGGCTCGACCCGGACGCCACGCCCGCCATGTGTCCCGGGCCGAGCATCGCCGATTTCTCGAAGATTGCCACACTCGAAGAGATGGTCAGTCACATCTACGCCCGGGCACCTCTGCCGATGAGCGCTGACCGCCCGCACATGTTCATCCGCGAGATCGGCCTCTACGCCGATTACCTCCGTGACGAGATCGAGTGGTGTGCGTCGGGGTTGTTGTCCCGCCCGGAAAACCACTTCGACGAGTTCAAGGAGAACCTGCTCAGCGGCATCGAATACTACCGGGGTCTCGTCGAACGACTCGACGAGCAACAGCGGCAGCGTTTCCTCGATGAACTGGGCGTTCTGCACGAGGCAATCGAGTCGATCTTGTTAGTGGCCGTGGAGTGAGCCCCTGTAGTCAATCCTGCAATTCGGCAACGCCTTCTGGAGTTTCCGAATTCCGGCATCGGTGACCTGGGTACCCTCCAACGTCAGCATTTCGAGACTCGTCAGCCCTTTCAGATGCGCCAGCCCGGCGTCGGTGACCTGCGTGTTGGTCAAGTACAGCTCCAGGAGGCGCGTCAATCCTGTCAGATGCACCAGCCCGGCGTCGCTGGCCCGCGTGTTGTCCAACCGCAGCCGTTCGAGGCTCCTCAGCCGTTTCAGATGCACCAGCCC
>JABMRB010000402.1 GCA_013202865.1 Candidatus Nealsoniibacteriota bacterium
CCAGGAGGAGATCTACGACGACTTCTGCACGGCGGTCGTTGCCGAGGCCAAGGCCCCGGTGTTGGGCAACGGACTGGACGACGGCGTGACGATGGGCCCGGTCACCACGGCCGGACATCGCGAGAAGACGCTGCGGCTGATTCGCGACGCGGTAGACAAGGGCGCCCGGCTGCTCTGCGGTGGCGGCGTACCGGCGAACCATGCGACGGGCTACTTCGTCGAGCCGACGATCCTTGCCGACGTGACGCCCGAGATGGCGGTGATGGCCGAGGAACCGTTCTGTCCGATCATGCCGATCATCCCGTTCAAGACGACCGACGAGGCGTTAGCGGCCGCCAACGCCACCGAGTACGCCCTGGCCGCCTACATTGCCACGCGCGACATGGGCACCGGCATCCGCGTGGCCGAGGGCCTGGACGCGGGCATCATCTCGATCGCCGACTTCTCACCCGCCACGGTACTTTGCCCCTTCGGTGGCATGAAGCAAAGCGGCATCGGCCGCGAGGGCGGCCGCGAAGGGATTCTTGAGTACATGGAGTCGAAATACGTGTCGCTGGCGATGGAGTAGGTCAGGGTCCTGACCTACGAGTGGCACCCTACGGTACCGACACGTCGCTCATGAACAGTGTGTTGTCGGCCACGCCCAAGATGGGCCGGTAGGGGCTTTGCAGCCCGGCACGCGCCGGCTGGCCTAGATGGAAGACCAGATGCATCGTGAGGCCCCAGGATTCTTCGGAGAGTCCGGCGGCGCCGCGACTCTCCTTGGGGATCAGATAGTTCATGCGGTTCTCGACCGACCAGTTGCGTCCCAACGGCACGACCAGATCGGCTCCGAGGATCGTGTCGCCCTTGCCGGTTACTCCGGTCCAGAACCGTCCTTCACCGCCGGCGTCGAAATGGCGGCGATAGTAGAGGGCGAACATGTCCGTCGGATCGAGCAGCCGGCGGTTCTGCACGGCCCCAACGTTGAACGTGATCTCATCGCTGTCGATACCGTAGGCACCGAAGTATCCGATTTCGTGCCGTCCGCCGGGCCAAAGGAAACCGGTCTCGGTGCGGAGTTGTTTCAGGCTGGCCTGACTGAAGTAGCGGTCGCGGAGCACGTCGAAGGCCACGGCCCATTGCAGCCCGCCATGCCTGCTGCGGCGGAAGAGTCCGACCGTGGCGAAGTACTGGTCGCGGTCGTCGGTCCGTACGTTGTTCGTCACCTGGTCGCCCGAGAGATTGCTCCGCACGGCCAGGAATCCGACCTGGTATCCAACTTCCGGGAAACCACCCAGGGGAGCACCCATATTGAGGCCCATGTGTGCTCCGAAGTTGCCGTTGCGTCCCAAGTCGGTGGGTCCTTTGAATCCGTGGACACCGCTAGTGAATACCATGTCGCGTGCCCACCACGTGCAGCGGGCTTGGCCGAGCAGCGCTACCAGTCCGGGAAGGAAGCCATAGTGCGGGCCGCCGTACCAGCCGCAACCGGGCTCGCCGCCACACTCGCCACACTCGTCACACTCGCCGCATCCACCGCATCCGCCGCCGAATACTTGCTCGTTGCCGTAGGACGCGGATGACTGCGCCTCGGAAAACTCGAAATCCGACAGCGGATCGTAAGCCTCGTCGCCGGCCGGGGTGGGATCGGGTGTGGGAATCAACTCGTCGGCAGCAAAGGCGGCCTCCTGCTCGGCTTCGGCAATCGTCGAGACGGGCTGCGCGGGCTGCTGGCTTGGGCGCCGGGCCGTCTGGTGCGTCGGTTTCGCGTCCGAAAACACGTCGTCGAAAGCATTCGAGCGATCGGTGCGTCCGCTGGTGAGCGCCCGCTGCTGCCAGTTGGCCTTGGCGATGGAACCCTTGGCAACCCAGCCTTTTGAGTCGGCTTGAGCCAAGCTATCGGTGACAAAGGCCGTCAGAACACAACTGGCCAGCAAGCTGGCGGTAAAGAGCTGTCTGGGTGCATGCATCGTGATTACCTCCCAAGGGGGGATTCTTCCTACAGACTATCCGCGTACAGTCCACGCTTGAACCGTTATCGACCTTGCCTGAGCGGAACTTCCGTCAAAGTCGCGATAATCGGAATTCTCGCGAGATCTTGCCTGCCTCCCCATCTGCCTACCCCAGTATTCGGGAGAGACCCGTCGAAAAAGCCCCCGGATTGCATCCGGGGGATCCCACCGACGCGATCGGCGGGCTTTTTGTAGACGTCGCGTCACGTGCGACTGCCGGGCGCGCTCACGACGGCACTGCTTGCACCGATTGCACTCTACCCGCCAATCTTGACCGCAAACCCGCGAGCTTCCAGCTTCGCGGCAATCGCTTGCATCCGCTCGGCCGAGGGCGGCTCGATTTGCAGCGGCTCGTAGCCTCCGACGAGGCGGTCCAGCTTGCCCTGCACAGCGTGGTTGTAGGAGAGCACGTCGATCCGGTGGATACCGCCCAACGCGGCGACGAAGTCGGCCGTGGCCGTGAGATTGGCCTCGTCGTCGTTGATCCCGGGGATGATCGGAATGCGGATGACGATCTCGTGCCGCAGCCGGGCCAGCCGGCGCTGGTTCTCGAAGATCAGCTCGTTCGACGCGCCCGTGTGACGTTCGTGCTCGGCCGGGTCGATGTGCTTGACGTCGCAGAGGAACAGGTCGATATGTGGGCGAACGCGTTCGATGGCGTCCCATGCGGCGTGCAACGTCGTGTCCAGCGCGGTATGGATCTCCAGGGCTTTGCACCGCGAGGCGACCGCTTCGAGAAACTCGGGCTGCGCAAGCGACTCGCCGCCGGAGAACGTCACGCCGCCGCCCGACTGATCGAAGAAAATCACGTCCTTTTCGATCTCGGCCGTCAGCTCGGATGCAGTCACGCGTCGGCCGACGATCTCCCGGGCGCCGCTGGGACAGACCTCGACACACGCGCCGCAGAAGGCACATTTCGTCGCGTCGGTCCAGAGCCCGTCGCCGGAATACGAGATACCCTCTTGCGGACACGCCTCGATACACCGTCCGCAGTGTGAGCATTGGCTGCTGCGAAGCGAATGTTCCGGCCCATCGTGCCAGCTTTCCGGGTTGTGGCACCAGCGGCATCGCAGCGGACAACTCTTCAAGAAGACGGTGGTCCGAATGCCGGGCCCGTCGTGAACGGCGAACCGCTTGATCGCAAAGATCAACCCGGTCGGATCACGTTGGCAGTCTGGTCGGTCGGACATGGCGAGTGTGCAGTACGTTGATTTGAGACATGTATCTGATCTGGCAGTCGCACGCGGGGTAAGATTCTGCAAAAGCCCGCCGATTGCATCGGCGGGGCACCCCGGATGCAATCCGAGGGCTTTTCCCGGTTATCTCCGCGACGGCCCAACTGTCTATCGTAATTGGACTCCCATACGCTGTCGAGGCCCGCGGATGTCCCGTGGCACAGGCGGCTCGCCTGTGATCGGCAAAGACGCTTCCTCGACGGCTACTGGACGGCAAACGAACCGCACGGTAGAATCGGCGGCGCTGGCGCCCCGTACCATCTCAATCCAACGATACAGGAGAGAGCCCATGTGCCGATGTCAAGTCCACGGTTCGTGTCACGGTTGTCATCACAGTGCCGCCGGCAGCGGGGAATACAGTGCCGCCGGCAGCGGGGAATACAGTGCCGCCGGCAGCGGAGAATACAGTGCCGCCGACAGCGGAAAATACAGTGTCGATCGGCGGCGGTTCCTTCGGGGCTTCGCAACGGCCGCGGCGGCAACGGCCGGTGGGCTGTCGTCGCTTTGCAGTGCGGCCGACGACAACCGCGACAAGGTTCGCGTCGCAGCCGTCTTCCTGGTAAACACGAACTTCCATGAGATTTGGCCCTATCCGGGGTTCGATGTCGCGGCCCGGCAACGGGAGATACTCGCCCTGCTGGCGAAAGGTTGCCCCGAGGTCGAGTTTGTGCCCGTGCCCGTCGCGAAAGGGGCCGACGTGCAGAAGGCCGTCGCCATGAAGGACGACGTCGATGGCTATCTGGTCTACGTGATGACACTCGATTGGGGGCTTGGCGCTACAGCGATCCAACTCGGCCAACTCGGCAAGCCGATGCTCTTGGCCAACGAGTTCCTCGGCGGCTGCGGCGTGTTCCTGACCCGCTACGGCGAGTTGTGCGGCCGGAAGATCCCCGCGGGCGCGGTGTCTAGCACGCGGCTGGATGATCTGGTGGCGGTTGCCCGGCAGTTCGCCACGGTGCATAAACCGGGCACGACGCCCGAGTCGTTTGCCCGGCAATGCGACGAGGTGTATCGAAAGACGTTTGCCACGGTAGGCGAGATGAAGTGCGTCGACGATCCGCTCTCGCTCACCGAAATCGGCGAGTGCGTCAAACGGTTCCGTCAGTCGCGATTCCTGATCGTCGGCCGGGGCGGCGGTGGCCGAGAGCAAGACTTCCTCGGGATGAAGGCTCGCTACATCGACTTCGACGAACTCGGGGCCCTCTACGAGAAGGTCGATCGCGACGCGGCGGCCGCGTGGGCTGCGCGGTGGACGAAGCAGGCCGAGAAACTGCCCGGCGGAGACTACGTCGAGCCCAGCCAGCCCACGGAGGAGGCGGTCCGCAACGCCGGCGGCGTCTACCTGGCGTTGTTGGAGTTGCTCAAGAAGTACGATACGGACAACGTGACGATGAACTGCCTGGGCGGGTTCTCTGCCGGCAAGCTGCCAGCCTATCCGTGCCTCGGATACCGGCAACTCCTCGACGACGGCGCACAGGGTGTCTGCGAGGCCATGCCCGACGACACGCTCAGCATGGCGATGGCCCGAATCCTCACCGGGCGGCCCGGCTTCGTCTCCGATCCGGCACTGGATACGTCGAAGAATCAGATCGTCTACGCCCATTGTGTGGCAACTACAAAGCCGTTCGGCCCGCAACGCGATGCCAACGGTTTTCGGATTCGCACGCTGCACAACCGCGACCCGCGCGGCGCGTGTGCCGAGGCCTTCTTGCCGGCCCAATACATGACCACCAGCTTCCGCACCAACGTTGCTCAGAAGAAGCTGGTCGTCCACCGGGCCAAAGCCGTTGGCACCCTCGACAGCGAGTACGGCTGCCGAACGAAGCTGATCGCCGAGGTGCATGGCGACGTCGGCAAGCTGTTTCGTCAGTGGCAGAACTTCGGCTGGCACCGCGTGACCGTCTATGGCGACGTCCAGGAACCGATCGCCGAATTCGGCAAAGCGCTCGGGCTGGACGTCGTGGAAGAAGCGTAGCGGTCCGTTCAATCCCTACAACTTGCCGTGCTTTGCTGATCTGCAAACTCAGCCACGTCGCCGCCGGCCGGCGTCTTCACGCGCTCATCGAAACGCCTCGCGCCCGCGGAATTTGGTTCCGGCACGAAGTGTCTCAGGGTGACATTCGTGATTGGATTGAAAATGACGCTTCCCATCAGGAGCATACCGCTCGATCTGCCAAGTTCGAGTTGAAAGTAGCGCGGGCGCGTCGTATTATTCAGTAGCGCTAGTCATTGCTGGGAAGCTGTTAAGTAGCCATCTCGGGTCACGAGATGGAGCTTCGTCTCGCTGAGTGAGGCGGCTACTCTCCGCCTCTCCGCCGATCACAAGGAGCCCGAATGTCCCCGGTTGCACACGCCGTCTGCTTCGCGATACTTGCTGCCGGAGCCCCCCCGGCCCAACCGCGGGAGGAGCACGCCCTGGTCCCGGTCATCCGATTTGCCGAGGGAGAACTCCGGCGAATCGACGCTCGCCTGAACGGCTACACTTGCACGCTGGTCAAGCGAGAGCGAATCGACGGGCGCGTAGCTGCGGCGACCTGTGCGACGGTCAAACTGCGGCATCAACAGGTCCGCGGCGGCGAGGTCGTCGTGCCCTTCTCGGTCTACATGCGGTTCTCTGCACCGAGCCGCGACAAGGGACGCGAAGTCATCTACGTTCAAGGGCAACATCGGGGGAAGGTGATCGGTCATAACGGACTCCGCGCGGCGCACGTTACGCTCGCGGTGCCCCCGCGCAGCGAACTGGCCATGCGCGGACATCACTATCCGATCACCGAGATGGGCATGAGGAACCTGATCGAGCGGCTCGTGGAAGTCGCCCGCGAAGAGTTGGACTACGACGAAACGGAGGTCGAATACTTCTCCAAAGCGAAGATGAACGACCGGACCTGCACGGTAATTCAGGTAACCCACCCGGTGCCACGCGATCACTTCCGCTACCACGTCGCGCGGGTCTTCATCGACGACGAACTCCGGCTGCCGATTCGTTACGCTTCGTACGACTGGCCCAACGAAGAGGGCGGCAAGCCACGGCTGATTGAAGAGTACACGTACCTGGATATCGAGATCAACGCCGGGTTAACCGATCGCGATTTCGACTACCGCAACCCGGATTACAAGTTCCGCAAGGGTTTTCAGCCGTGAATCGGCCGAAACCACGACGGTGGGTTCACCACGGAGACACGGAGAACGCGGAGGAGAGAGAAAGGAAGAAAGCAGGGAAGAAGGGAATCGCAGAATATCGAACAAGGAACCCCGAACGTCGAAGTGAAGAGCCCGCCTGCCACAACGTCAACCTGACCGGTCGATGAAATGTGTGGCTCCCGTCTCACTAGTGTTTCCCTCTTTCCTTCAACACTCGGAGTTCCTTGTTCGATATTTTGCGGTTCCTTCCTTTCCTTCCTTCCTTCTGTTTCTCCCTCTTCTCCGTGACCTCCGTGTCTCCGTGGTGCCCCCACCGTCCCTTCAGAATCACTTACCTTCCGCACGCACGGGAAACTCCACCGGCGCCGCCGCACCGCGGTCGATCAGCCAGATGTTGCGGAAACGGACCGGGTTGCCGTGATTCTGTAAGCGGATCGGCAGCAGGGTCGGCTCCTCGGGTTTGCCGGCACCCGTCTTGTTGGGCAACTCGACGTCGCTCTGAACCTTCACGCCGTTGAGCCAGGCCGTGATCCGGGCGTTGGCGACCTTCGTCCCGTCGGAGGCCCAGCGCGGTGCCGTGAAGATCACGTCGTAGGTCTGCCATACCAGCGGCGGCAAGCACATGTTCACTTCCGGAACGCGGAATTTGTAAAGGCTCCCGCAGCCGTCCTTGCCCGGGTCGATGGCAAACGAATCGAGCACCTGCAACTCGTAGCGGCTTTGCAGATAGAGCCCGCTATTGGCTCGGCCTTGTCCCCTGGCCTCGGGCATCAGTGGCAGCCGGAACTCCAAGTGGAGATTGAAATCCTGGAACATCGGTTTCAGATCGGCCCCCTCCATCAACAGCCCGTCTTCGGTCATCTTGCCGTTGGTGAAATGATCGGTGCCGGTGCCGTCGAACAGCACGACGGCGTGCTCGGGCGCTTTGGCGCCGAGGGTCGGGCTTTGGCGCTCGACGCGATCGAGACGCCCCACGCGCTTGCCCTCGGGATCGATCAGCACGCAGTAGTCCGGGTGCCCGAGCACAACCCACTTGCCGCCGGAGAGCACGAGGAAGTCGGCCGTGCGTTTTCCGGTCAGCAGAACCGGCTTCGGAGGTCGGGATTTCTCACCCGGCAGCCCGCCGTCGAATTGCGCGGCCTCGAACGTACCGCCGCCGGCGGCGCGGATCTGCAGCGACAACGGCTGCGGCTTTTCCGGGTCGACCGTCAATGCGCCGACGAACTCGCCTTGCAGCGCGGCGTCGGGGTCCTTGTCTGCGGGCCCGTCGGCAAAGGCAGGTCCGGCGGCCAGAATCGCCAGCAACGCGGCGCAAAGGAACAGGTTTCGCTTGTAGCAGGTGAGGCTCGATCGGCGGGTCGACATGGGTGGTCCTTTCGGTGGGTGTATTGAGGAACTTGGGCGGGCGAGTATACTATTGTGACTCAATCAACCGCCGAATGCAAATGGCAACGGTTCGCCGCGGCGACGGTTGACACCCGCGACAGCCCTTCCTACGATCGGAATCATGACAATTAGGCCGAAATACCGGGAAAACCGGGGGTTACGCCACGAAAGGTAGACGCCGTGAGACACTTCGCTCGAATCTGTACGATCCTCTGCACACCGCTTGTCGCATTGCCCGCGGCAGCCGCCGAGGAAGCCGGACTCCACAAACTCGAAAACGAACACTTGACGGTCTCGTTCGACCCGGACGGGCTGACAACGATTCACGACAAGACGCTGAAACGGTCCGTCGATTTCCAGGGCGATCGATTCGTGGTGGAAGTTGACGGCAAGACGATCGACGGCGGATCGCTGAAGCCACCGAGCGTCGAGCGGCACGGTACCTCGTTGATCTATCGCTACGGATCCGGCCAGTGGCCGATCGAGGTCGTCTACCAGTTGAAACCCGGTTGGCGTTTCGTCAGCAAGCACCTCCGTCTTCAACTACCCGGCGAGCACCGCGTCAAGCACGCGACCGTGTTTGCCGCCGAGTTGCAAACACCCGTTGCCGAGGAGTATCGCCATCGCGGCGGCAGCTACGGCGCGTTCTTGCGGTTTGCCGACGATGGGGCCGATGCGAAGAAAACAACGTTCGGGCTGTTTGCCGTCATCCAGAATCCGCTGCTGAAGTTCGACTTCCGCCAACGGACCGTTTCCCTGGCGTACACGCCGGACATGGAGTGGTCCGCCAAGTACGGCCCGTTCGAGACCGACCGCGTTTGCCTGGGAACTTACGCCTTGAGCGGCACGCGTTATCCGGCCGCCATGCTGCCCGAGTGGCACTACCGGCAGGACCCGGATTCGTTCGGCCGCGACGCTGCGCAGCTCGACGTCAACGAAGTGCTGGCCGTAGGCGATTGCGTCCGCGCCTTCTTGACCTACCGGCCCGAGAAATCGATCCGCATCCACGTCGACTGGTGTGAGAACGTCTACCAGATCGATCTCGCGAAGCCGGGTGCATGGCAAGAGTATCAGCGGATCATTCGTCGAGCGGCGCAGGTCGGCTGCGATCACATCCTCTTCTCGCCGCACGACGAGAACCTCGCGCCGCTGAAGGATAGCCGCGACGCGTGGGGCTGGGAGAGCCTGCTGTGGCTGAACATGGGACAGAAGGTTCGCAAGGGCGAGTGGATACCGGGCAAGGACCCGCTACCCGAGGTCGTGCGGCAACGACTCGACTTCGCTAAGAAGCACGGCATCCGGTTGGTCGCCTACGCCTATCCGACGTTGCCGTTCATGCAGAACCCCCGATGGACCGAATGGGTGTCGAAGCTGCCCGGCGCTCCGAAACCGGGTGGCTACCGCGGCGCCGATACGGCCGTACGCAGCTTCCAGGATTGGCTGGTCGAGCAACTCGTGGCCTTCAAACGCCAGACCGGCGCCGGCGGGTTTTCGTTCGATCACTGGTGGATCGCGTACGAGCAGTCGGAGTCGGGGACCAGTAAATATGCCCAATGGAACGGTTGCCGACGGATCCTGATGGAACTCCGCAGGCAATGCCCCGACGTGCTGATCGACGGCCGCCAGCAGTATCACTGGTTCGGGCCGTGGACCTGGGTAGCCGGCTCCTATCCGCATCCGCTGGCCTCCGACGAGCAGCCGCAGAGCTTCCGGTCGTTTCCCGACCTGCACTGGTCCCGCGGTTCGGCCGACCGGCAACGATACATGGGCTGGTGGTTCCGGATGCAATGCTTCACGCCCGTGGAGATCATGCCCGGCTACATGATGCACCAAACGATGCGCAGCGACGCCAAAGGCACCATGCGGCGGGACGAATACCGCACGCGCGACTTCGATTACCTCGGCTGGAAGTATTCGGTGATCTCATCGATCGCCACCGCACCGATCAACCATGTGGTCAACTACCTACCCGCTCGAGACTCGGCCGAGTTCGAGCATTTCACCGACGCCGACTGCCGTTGGCTTCGCGATTGGCTCGATTGGACCGATGAGCACGGCAGGGTGCTGCGCAAGCTGCGCCCGATCATCGGCCAACCGATGGTCGGGCGCTGCGACGGTACGGCAGCGATCGACGGCGACCGGGGGTTCATCTTTCTATTCAACCCCAACTATCGGGAGCTGGCGGCGACGCTGAAACTCGACGAGTCGATCGGACTGACTGCCGGCAAGCGGTTCGTCCTTAGGCAGCTCTATCCCGATTTGGGCAACGGGCGTTTGCTCGGCGACGAAAAGACTGCCCGTGGTTACGCGTTCGGCCGAGAGGTCACGCTGCCCATGCGCGGCGCGTCGCCCATGGTGCTGGAACTCGTGCCGTTGCCCGAGAAAGTCGAACGCCCGATGTTGCTTGGCTCCGTCGGCAAGGCGGCGATGGACGGGAAGACGCTGCGATTGACCGGTGTGGCCGGTGAGCCGGGCATCGCGACCGAGCTGGCCGTGCTGTTGCCCGCCGAGACCGATCGGCCCGTCGACAAGGTCTTGGTCAACGGGAAACCGGTCGCCTTCGACCGAGGCGACCACGGCGTGCGAGTTCGTCTTACCTTTGCGGGCGAACCTTTTGCCAAGTGTCAGCAGGTCGGTAGTTACGATTCTGACTTCCAGGGTGGCACCTTCACCGGCACGTTTTCGATCCCCCAACGGATCTTCGATCAACTCGAGGCCCGCCGCAAGGCCTGGCCCATTCCGTACAACGACGAGGAACTCGAGGCCACCTGGACCGCGCCGCACCGGCTCTTGCTGTTTGTGAACATCGCCGACCCCAAGGACGAGATGGAACTGACGATGAAGATCGACGACAAGCCAATCGAAGTGAAGAAGGCCTACAGCTCGGTCTATCGCAGCAACCCGAAGAATACGTTCCTGGGTTTCTACGCCGATCTGTCGGGCCTCGAACCGGACCGGCCGTACAAGGTGGACGTCGAGGTACCCAACCTTCAACCGGGGCAGTTTCAGGGACTCTTCTTCGATAACGTCGAGCCGGAGTACACCGAGCAGATCGACTGAGCCAAACCAATCCCATTTAGCCGCTGGGCTTGCCCAGCGCGTCGGCAGCGGCTATCACGCCGGACAAGCCCGGCCGCTAAACGAAGTGCGCCCGGACAAGCCCCGCGGCTCGCGATTGACTCGACCGGTGGGGTCTGCGATACTACGACAACTCGTGTTGAAACAGCACCGGCCGGCGGACATCGCCTGACCGGGCTGTGCCGCAGCCCCTCCAGAGAAGGGAATCCTCAGAATGCCTGCCGAGATGGAACGACTATATGCCGAGCGGTTGAAGCGTTATACCGCGGCCATGCGGAACGAGAAACCGGACAAAATCCCCATCCGGCCGTTCGTCGCCGAATTCACGGCCGTCTACGCCGGGCTGACCTGCCAGGAAGTGACCCAGGACTACCAGAAGGCCTTTGATGCGGCCCGGAAATGCGCGGCCGATTTCGATTGGGACGCGGTGGTCGGCAATATGGTCTACGGATGGAGCGGGCTGACGCAGGCGATCGGGCTGAAATACTACGCCGTGCCGGGCGTCGATCTGCCAGTCGATACCGGGTTCCAGTACGTCGAACCGCCCGAGGATCAGGCCTGGATGCAGCCGGACGAGTACGACCAGTTGATCGAGGACCCGACCGGGTTCTTGTTCAACGTCTGGTTGCCGCGGGTGTCCGACGACGTCAGCCCCATGGGCGAGCCGACGTCGATGCGCAACAACCTCTCGTTCCTCAAGGGCGGGATGGCGATGCTGGACTACTTCGGCGGGTTCGGCACGCAGGCGGCGGCGCTCCGCGACGAGTCGGGTACGGTCTCGGCAATCTCGGGGATCCTCAAGGCGCCGTTCGACATCATCGCCGACAAGCTCCGCGGCTATAAGGGCCTGGTGATGGATCTGTTCCGGCAGCCCGAGAAAGTTCAGGCCGCCTGCGAGGCATTGGCGCCGCACCTGCAACACGTGGCGGCCAGCGGGGCCGACCCGGACGGAAACGTGCCGATCGGGCTCTGGATGCACCGCGGTTGCTCGCCGTTCGTTTCCCCGGCGCAGTTCGAGCGGTTCTATTGGCCCACGCTCAAGCAGATCATCCTCGGTCTGTGGAAAGACGGGCATCAAGTGCTCTTCTACGCCGAGGGCGATTGGGACACCCACCTCGACTACCTTGCCGAGTTGCCCGAGCGGAGTATCGTGTTCCACGTCGACCGTGGCGACATCTTCGAGGCACACAAGAAGCTGGGTGAGAAGTTCTGCCTAAGCGGCGGCATCCCCAACGACCTGCTCGCCTACGGCACGCCGGACGAGGTGCGCGATCGCTGCAAGAAGGTAATCGACGGCGTGGCCGGCAACGGCGGCTACATCATGGACGCCGCTGCGATCATGCAGGACGACACCAAGGCGGAGAGCCTCAAAGCGATGACCGATTTCACGCGGGAATATGGAGTCTATTAGCGCGTCCGAACAAGGAAAACAGTACGGAGTCTACTGAATATGTCCGAAGAAGGGAAACAGTACGGAGTCTACTAAACATGTCCGAAGAAGAAAAACTGATTAGAGAGCCCGGCGCTTGCGTCCCGTGGGAAGAGAAGCGTAAGGAGTTTCCTGAGATCTGCGGTGACGAAGAACTGGTCAAGCGGACCTGGGAAGACGTCGACGCGTTGGGATACATGTACATTTGGCAGTGCCTGCTCTCGTTCTGAAAGGGAAAACATCGATGGGATGGGAAGACGACATGGTCAGTTCGATCCTCCGAGCCGAGGAGGATAACATCATGGCCGAGGTCCGCCGTCAGATCGACGCCGGCGTGGCCGCGTCCGAGATCCTCGCGAACTGCAATCGGGGGATGGTCGAACTGGGAGAACGTTTCTCCGAAGGAAGCTGCTTTCTTCCCGAGTTGATGTTCGGCGGGATGATCATGAAGAGCATCCTCGCCGAACTGGGGCCGCTGCTGGAGAAAAGCGGCAAGGCGGCCAAGACCGGCGGCACGATCGTGATCGGAACCGTCGAGCACGACGTCCACGACATCGGCAAGGATATCGTCGTCATGACGCTCCGTGGCGTGGGTTTCGAGGTGATCGACCTGGGAGTGAACGTCCCGCCGCAAGGGTTCGTCGACGCCATCCGCCTGCACCGCCCGTTGGTCGTCGGATTGAGCGTGCTGTTGACGACCTGCTTCAAGGCGGTCGAGGCGACCACCGAGGCGATTCGCCAGGCCGGTCTGCGCGACGGACTGTCGATCATGGTCGGCGGGGCCGCGGCCGGCGATCTGTTGCGGATCAACGCCGGATGCGACTACTACGGAAAAACGGCAATCGACGGCGTTAAGTACGCCGGCAGTCTGGCTGCCGCCCAATAAGCGAAATCGCCACACCCTTGCTCAATGAGAATTCGATGAGATACGGAAACCTGACGTGCATCGCGTGCCTGGCATTGTTGCTGCTTTCGCTCGGCGCAGCGTCCGGCCGGGGCCAGGACTGGGCCAAGAAAATGTTCGACGCAACCAGCCACGACTTCGGCACAGTCGCCCGGGGGGCCAAGGTCGAATACCGCTTTACCGTGGAGAACATCTACGTCGAAGATGCCCACATTTCCGCCGTCCGGACGAGTTGCGGGTGTACGGCGCCGACGGTGACCAAGCAGCACTTGAAGACTTGGGAGAAGACCGAGATCGTCGCAAAGATCGATACCCGCGGTTTCTACGGGCGTAAGGACTCCACGGTGACGATCGTTTTCGATCGGCCGTTTCGCGCCGAGGTGCAGTTGAAACTCTATACCTATATCCGTAGCGACGTGGTGGTTCAGCCCGGGTCGATACAATTTGGCACCCTGGCCCAA
The DNA here is from genome assembly GCA_013202865.1 of Candidatus Nealsoniibacteriota bacterium. Lineage (GTDB taxonomy): Bacteria > Planctomycetota > Planctomycetia > Pirellulales > Thermoguttaceae > JABMRB01. The sequence continues at coordinate 13,629 of JABMRB010000402.1, forward strand.
GGTACCGGCGGCGAGCGGAAAGCGACGATCAGCTACGCCGGCCGCGCCGATTGGGAAATCAAGAAGGTCGAGAGCCCCACCCCACACATTGAGGCCAAAGTGGTCAAGGCACCGGTGACGGCGCCCGGGCGAGTGACCTACCAGATGATCGTAACGCTCAAGAAGGACGCCCCGGTCGGGCCCATCTGGGAGCACCTGGTGCTGGTCACGAACGATCAACGCGCGAAGGCCTCCCGCGTGCCGGTGGCGGTCGAGGGCGCGGTCACCTCGGCGGTCAGTGTGCGGCCTTCTCCACTGACGGGCGTGGTCGACGTGAGCGAAACGATGACCAAGCAGTTGTTCGTGCAGGGCCATGCGCCGTTTAAGATCATCGCGGTGGAGTGTGACGACGCGCGGTTCAAGTTCTCCCACAGCGAGACGGCCAAGACGCTGCATCTGGTCCCGGTGATCTTCACGCCGGGCGACGCGGCGGGCAAGGTTCGCACCACGATCCGCATCCGCACCGACCAGGCCGAAGCGGCCGAGTTAACCGTACCGGTCGACGTCCGCGTCATGGCCAAGGGGCCGGCATCGTTCTGAGCGGCGACAAGTTGGGCGAGCCGCCGGGTTTATCCCGGCGCCAAACTCTCAGCGAGCCGCCGGGTTTATCCCGGCGCCAAACTCTCAGCGAGCCGCCGGGTTTATCCCGGCGCCAAACTCTCAGCGAGCCGCCGGGTTCATCCCGGCGCATCGGATGCGCGGGGACAAGCCCCGCGGCTCGCCGGGAGTTGTGTCCGCTACTCGGCCAACTTCAAGATGCGGAAATCATCGAAGCGGATCCAGTGCTCGGCGTTGGGCGGGCCGTTGTAGCATTGGATGCTGACCCGATCGTCGCCCGGGGCGGGCAGCTTGCCGGCCGCGGCGGTCTGGAACTCGCCCTTTGCGTCCGGGCGATACTGGGCCGTCCAACCTTCGGCGGTGACGATCAGCCTAAGCTGGACCGATTCGGCCGTCATCGGCTTGGCGCCCGGGATGATAACCAGCTTGCCGTGGACCAATTCCTTGACCAGCTTGAAGACCGGCTTCTCGCCCTGGTACCAAGTGATACCGCCCTGCTCGTACAATTGGATCGGCTTGGACGTGCTGGTCACGGTGACTTCGATCGCGTACGTACCCTGACTACGATCGGGCGCCTTGCGGACCAGCGCGTTCTTGACGTTGTGGGCCACGCCCGGCTCGACGCGGATCTCCAGGGCGTTGTCCTTAATGCGCCAGGCATCCGGGTTCTCGCGCAACCAGGTCCAGCCCTCGGCCGGTTTGCCGTCAAACGTATCCTCGAAGATCACTTCCGGCTCGGCCGCCGACAGCGGCAGACCAAGCAACAGCAGGGCAACGGCAACAAGTAGCAGGCGTTTCATGACGGGACTCCTTGGGGTGGGGGGGTTGGCAACGAGTTTCTCCACCCCCATACGGTAGCAAAGCACCGACACGTTGGCAAGGATTTCGGGCCACGGCACCCACGGAACGGCGTAGTGAGATCGAAAAGCCCCCGGATGCAATCCGGGGGCTTTTGCGGGAGGCTCTCCTACTGTCCCAATCGCCCGCGATACGCCCACAACCCCAGGGCCGGGTTGCTGATGTAGAAGATCCGCTGCCCGTCGGGCATCTCGTTCCAGCCGTCGTCGAGCTTCTCGGGGTCGTATTTTGCCTGCATCTCGGCCAGATCGGCGTATCGGTAGCCGACGCCCTCGATCTCCTCGCGGCTCAGCCCGCCCGGGCAATACGTGATCCGGAACCGGTCCTCGGAAGAGCCGTGGATCAGGTGGGCCGCCGCGGAGAGGTTCGCCGGCAGGTCGTCGGTTTCCGCCACGAACCGCATGACTTCTGGCGTGGTGCGGTAGCCGTACTTGCGGATCAGCTTGTCGATCTCCGGGTCTTCGCCGAACGTGCTCACCGCCGGCGCGAGCACGATCAGTTCACCGCCGTCGGCAATCGCCATGCGGGTGCGGTAGATCGCCTTGTTGCCGAGCCACGTGCTGTGAAACTCTTCCGGGTCGAGGTGGACGACCATCGTGTGCGGCTCTTCGTCGAGCACGGTGAAATTGACCTTTACCGAGAGTGCGGCGGCCTGCTCGAAGCAGTCGACGTCGTCGCCGATGAACAGGCCACGTACCGCGAGGCTGCCGTCGTCGCGCGGGCCGATCACCGTCAGCACGTAGACCAGCGGCAGGTGCGAGCAGAAGTTATCCTGGGCGTAGTTGAGGATCCGCCGCAGGGGCGTATCGGCCCGGCCCATCATCCGCTCCATGCCGTAGGCGGCGCCGATGAAGTGGCTTTCGTTGATCCCGACGGCCCCGCCCGTGCCGACGAAAACGTTCTTGTTGTAGTTAGCCATGCCGATGACCTCGTGCGGAACGACCTGCCCGATCGAGAGGATCAGGTCGTGCTCGCCCTGCCAGACCAGCCGGTTGAGCTGTGCCGGACAGGGTTTCGTGCAGATGCCTTCGGTCACCTCGGTGACGAACTCGGCCGGGACCTCGCCGACGGTCACCACGTCGTTGCGCCAGTCGTGCTCGCGGATCAGCGTGTGGGGCAGCCCGGGAAACATCCGGTCGAGCTGTTCGCCCGTCATGGGGACGTGGGTGCCCAGGGCGGGCATCACGTCGACGAGTTTCTCGCCGAAGTGTTCGTAAGTCATGCAGGTCAACGGGCCGGCCATGCTATAGAATCGCGTGAAATCGGGCGGCAGCGCCAGCACCCGGTCGCGAGGGCCGAGCTTCTCGAACGTGCCGGTCAGCGCGGCCTTCAGGTCGGCGTCAGTCAGATCCGTTGCGGCCGAGCCCTGGGCGTAGTACGTGGTCATTCTAGAGTTCCTCCGTAATGTTGCGAGCGATCGGCCGTCCTTAAACGACAAACCGCTAGGGCACACCCTACGCCACGGCCCCCTTGGTGACGAGCATGAAGACGTCTTCCAGCGTCGGCTCTTTGTCGGCGAAGGAGTGCATGCGGACACCGGCGGCCAGGAGCTTCTCCATCAGGGCTGCCACCTGTTCGTCTTTGTCGGCATCCAGTTCGACGGTGACGTGGTTGTTCTCGACCTGCACGTCCCGGGTCTCCGGCTGGCTGCGGATCAGCGAGATGCCGGCCTCGGCGTTCTCGATGAACTTGATTTCGATGATCCGGTTGCGGCGGATGCGGCGATAGACCTCCTCGATCGGGCCATGCATCAGCAGCTTACCCCGCTCGATGATCCCGATCGACGTGCAGCAGTCGGCCAACTCGGTGAGGATGTGGCTGGAGATGAGGATCGTCTTACCCATCTTGCGAAGTTCTTTCAACAGCGCCTTCACCTCGACCCGGGCGCGCGGGTCCAGGCCGCTGGCCGGCTCGTCGAGGATCAGCACGGGTGGGTCGTGTACGAGCGTCTTGGCCAGACAGAGCCGCTGTTTCATGCCGCGGGAAAGCCCGTTGACGAAATCGTTGCGCTTGCCGGTCAGGTCCAGCAGCTCAAGCACGTCGCCGATAACCTGTTTGCGGCGGGCGCGGGAGATTTGGTAGGCCACGGCGAAGAAGTCGAGAAACTCCCAGACCTTCATGCCGTCGTAGACGCCGAAGTTGTCGGGCATGTACCCGACGCTCTTGCGAACTTCCATCGGCTCTCGTC
>JABMRB010000403.1 GCA_013202865.1 Candidatus Nealsoniibacteriota bacterium
AACTCGGCGGGTGTGACGCAGATGCTTGGCTACACGATCCCGACCGGGTACGGCTATGGCGGGTGGGGGTGCCTCGATTACTTCGTCGAGCAGCCCGGCCGCTACACCTTCACCGAGGCGTTTTTGGCGAACCATCATGCTCTGGTCCAACGGATGAACGACCCGGCAACCGATCGCCGTACCCAGTTGCGGCTGCGGGGCGACCTCGACGTCGTCGCCTTCTATGGCGATCCAAAGTGGTCGGCCAAGATGACCGAGATGCCGAAGTACTACAATCAGAAGCTGGACATCAAAGACGGCGCGTACATGCTGACGATTACCCCGAACCGCGGCGAGGATTCGTTCAAGCCGGTCAACACGAACGGTTCGGAGCGCGGCGGGCGGCCGATTGTCCAGTTCTTGCCCCACCGGATCAAGGACATCGAGATCGTGGCCGGCGAAGACCTCAACCCGGTTGTCACCGACGACTTCATTCTGATTCCGAATCCCCACACCTGCGATCCGAAGCGCGAGTACAAGGTGGTCTTCAAAGCGGTTCAACGATGAGCGCCCCCGGCGCAAGATGAAACATAAGGTGTTTACGGGAAGGCACAATCGCCGCTAGAGCGCGTCGGGCGATTTCACCGACGCAAGCAACTGCACGTCGGCGGACTGCTGGTCGGTGATGACAAACAGGATGTTTGGCCGTTTGGCAGCGAGCAACTGTCCGCCGACAACAAGCGTCGTGGCAAACCCTACGACCGCAAACACGAGAAGACGTCTACCGGCACAACGTACTATTATGGCACTTTCCAATCGTTCAAGTTGTTATCCATGACTACTGTGGGGTCAACGTGCTTCGCGTCAGCGTCGACTCATAGACGAGGGCGCCGTTCTCGCGAATCAATCGAAACGTTACTTCGGGATCGGCAAGCGCCGCATCGATAGTGAACTCACCGAATGCGTACTTGCCGGAAATACCGTACAACTGATCGTTCTCCCATTCGGGCTTGGTTGGCGGAGGGCCGGTCCGTCCGCCCAGGCTTCCCGCTTCGAACTCGTAGAAGTTGAACCCGGATGGGCGTGGGATTCGAAACCCCCGCGCTCCGTGCCGATCGCCCGAGATCAAGAGAACGCCACCGATCTTATGCTTCTCGATCAACTGGAATATCCGCTCTCGGCCTTCCGGATCCCATTTGCCCCACGAATCCTTGCCGTCGGAAACATAGTCGCTCCACATGGTGCCACACGAGAGGATGATGAACGGTCCCTTGCAGTCGAGCAACTGCCTTTCGAGCCACTCCATCTGTTCCTCGCCGAGGAACGACCCCTTCTCGCCGCTTCGGAAGTAGCGGTGGTCGATCATGACAATATCGCAGGAGCCGATCCGCGTGCGGAAGAAGATCCCGCGGCGCTGGTCGCCGAAGCCGTAGGACGGATTGTTCCAAGCTTGGCGGAACACATCGCAGACTCCCTCTTTGTCGGCCCTCGTGAAGCCTTTGGGAATTCCGGCCTTGTCGTTGGCGAAGTAGTCGTGGTCATCCCAAGTGGCATAGACGGGAATCGTCGCCACGAGGTCCTGCCACGCCGGATGAAAGTCGCGCAGGAGGTAGTCGGCACGATGCATCCCGAGATTGTTGTTTCTGTCCTGCACGGCAATATCACCGCCCAGAATCATGGCCGCCGGACGCCGGCTGCGGATCAGATCTGCTTGCGTCTGGTTTCCCAAGCCCCAACGATGAAAACAAGTGCCGAAGGCGATACGGACCTTGCCCGGTTCTGTGTCGGGCCGTGTCGTGACAATCGCAGCATGGCCGGGAATCGGGATCGCTGTGCCGTCGACGAGCACGCGATAGGGATATCGCTCACCCGGCTTTAGATCCGTCACCGGCACAACGGCGACGAGCTCCGACTCCCGAGTGCTCTCGATTGGGCCGAATGTCTTCTCTTGCCCATCGACGGCCACGCAGACCTCAACCTTGGCCGGACGGCACGTGCGAATCCAGACGCGAACCTGATTCGACCCGATAACGCCGAGCATGGGGCCACCGAGGTGTGTGACACGGTTGTCCTTGCATAGTTGCTGGAAGGTTGCGTCGCCGGCCAGATCGGCAAAGCTCGCGTCGCGTCGCGAAGCCAGGACCTTGTAAGCCGCCTCGTACAGTCGCTGCACCGGCTCCGGTTTCTCGCCCCAGAGATTCAGCAACTGCATATTTCCCGCGAGGTCGCCACGCTTGACCTGCATCGACTTGTTCTTGGCGGCTTGCTCTTGGGGCCCCTCGGCGGCCAGTACAAGGGCGAGCATCATGGTAACAGCGTTCATCGGTCAGGGCCTTTTGTTGATGGTGTCAAAAAGGGGCAAGTCACATCGAGTCCCCCATGGCATGGGGGACATCGACGACGAGCATTTCTATTTCTTCTTCTTGCGACTACCGCGGCTGGCCTTGCCCTCGACGAGCAGTGCCTGCTCCCACTGATTGAGTATGCTCTGCCACTCTTTCAGGGATTTTGTCGGATATTCGGAGGTCCACCCACCGCCTCGAAACTCCTCGGTGACGCCGGCGTCCTTGACTTCCTTCCGCCAGCGATTGATTTCTGCGAGAAGCTCCGCCTTTGTCGCCGCGTGCCTCGGGTCATTCGCCAGATTCTTGGTTTCGTGGGGATCGTTGTCGAGGTCGTAGAGTTCGAACTCGGGCTTGCTGGCGGCCATGAAGCGAGCTTCAGCGGGGTTCAGTTTCCCTTGCATGCTCAGGACGTTCATCAGCGCCAGGATGGGGTATTGCCGCTCCTTATATTCGTTCAACTGACAATAGGCTCGCTCCGGCATCAAGTTGTGGATCAACTTGTATCGATCGCTACGGACGGCTCGCATGGCGTCGTGCGTATTGTCCATCTTGTCGCGGTTGAAATGGATGTATTTGCGAGCCGGCACATCTTCACCAAAAAGATAACGCCCGTGCAATGCGTGCGCCGGCTTGGCTCCGGCAAGTTGAACGATGGTCTGGCAGATATCGAGCGTGGAGACCAGTTCGTTTGAAACGGAGCCCGGCTTGATGTGTCTCGGCCAGCGGACGATCAAGGGGATATGGACGCCGCCTTCGTAGAGAAACTGCTTGCCGCGAATATGGCAGCGCCCGTGGTCGCCGATGAAGAAGACGATTGTGCTGTCGGCCAGACCGTCATCCTCCAATTGCTGCAGGAGTTCACCGACCTGACGATCGACCACCTGGACGGTTTCCAGACCGTTCGCCCAGTCGCGACGTACCAAGGGCAGATCCGGATAGTACGGCGGCAATTCGATCTTGTCGGCATCGATGGGGCGCTTGGGATCGCGAACGAAGCTGCGATGGGTTCCGCCGAAGGTCGCCTGCACGTAGAACGGCTGGCCTTCGTTGCGTTCTCGCCAACTCTTGCCCATAAAGAGTTTTCTGGACGTTGTGAAATTGCAGTCGGTCTTCGCGCCGACCATCGTGGCGGTGTAATAGCCGGCTTCTTCCAGCAGATGGGGAATCGGCTTGATTCCGTATGGCAAAGGCCGCTTGCCGCTCGTGCGATGTTGATGGGCGCCGATGTAGTTCTGATGAAAGCCGGTCATCATTGCCGAACGTGAGGTCGAGCAAACGGGCGAGGTCGTGTAGGCTCGCTTGAGGCGCAAACCATCGGCCGCCAGTTTGTCGATGTTCGGGGTATGCACCAGCGGTGTCCCGTAACAGGAAAGGTCCGTCGACCAATCCTCGATCAGAATCCATAGAACATTGGGCCGCGCTGCGTGCCATTTGCCGCCCGGATCCTGAAGACTCGCGTCGTCGGCGAACAGGCCCGAGGCCATACCAAGGGAGACTAAGCAAACTACAGTCGGTAGAATTGGGCGTGGCATCATTTCACTTTCTGCTTGGGTTGACGGGATGTTCTCGTAAGTACCAGTCGGGCGTCCCGAACCAGTCGTGCATCTCTTTCTCGAAGGGCGCAACGACCTCCGGCGGCTCGGGGAAGACGCCCTGATCCTGCGTTTCGGTCATCCAGACGGAAAGCGCCGCTCGCATGCGTATCAGCGTCTCTCGGTGCTCCGGCACTTGCGAGTCGGCCAGGTTATGGATCTCGTGCGGATCGTTAAGCGTATCAAAAAGCTGTTCCGGTGCGACCGTGGGCGACATCAACTCCGCCGCTGGCCCGGTCAACTTCCCTTCTGCCATCAACTTGCGCATCAGAGGTTTGATTGGAAAACACTTCTCCTTGTAGCGATTCAGGGACGTGAAATGGCGATCCGGATAGTAGTTGCGGATGTAATGATAGCGCTTCCCGCGAACGCTGCGGATCCGGTTCACGGTTTCGTCGATCCGATCCCGGGCCGAGAACGCGTATTGACGCTCCGGCGCCAGCCGATCCCCCAGGAAGACGCGGCCGTCCATACCCAAAGGCCGGTTGATTCCGGCGAAACTCAGTGTTGTCGGTGTGAGGTCAATCAGACTGACCACTTCGTCGCTGACCGTTGCCGGTCGGTAGTTGCCCGGCTTGGCGACGTTCTTTGGAAGATGCACGATCATGGGGACGTGGAGGCCCGTGTCGTAGCACCAGTGAATGCCCCGCGGCTCGATACGCCCATTGTCGCCGAAGAACATTACAATCGTATCGTCGGCCAGTCCGTCTGCCTCCAATTGCCGTAGAATCTTCCCAATGGTCTTATCCACTGCGGAGATCGAATTCAGATAACCGGCCCACTGCTCGCGAACCAGCGGGTGGTCGGGGTAATAGGGAGGCGGAGTGACGTTGTCCGCCGTGGCGATCTTCTCATGGGTCCGTTCGCCCTTCCACTGAACTCGAGGCTGCCGCCAGGTCTGACGGTCGTAGATGTCGTACTCTGCCTCCAGTGTGTTGACCTGGGCGAAAAACGGCTGATGCGTCTTCAAGTCCTCCCATTTATCGCCATCGTAGAGGTCACCTTCGTTGACGAAATTAAGATCGAGCTTGCCGGACCCCACGACCTCGTCCCCCATCGTCTTGACGTTGGCGGTGAAATAGCCCACGTCTTTGAGCCGATGGGTGATCGGTCTTACGCCCTCTGGAAGGCGATAACCATCTTCGCGGTGAGAACGCATGTTGTGCATGCCAGATGTCGTTTGGTACATGCCCACGAAGAACGCGCTGCGGCTCGGGGCACAGACCGGCGAAGTGGAGAAGACGTTTGTGTAGCGAACGCCCTTTTTCGCTAGGCCGTCCAACGCGGGCGTCTTGACGTTCTTCGCACCGTAGCAGCCAAGGTCGAGCTTCAGGTTCTCCCCGACGATCCAGAGGATGTTCGGACGCGAACGAGTCGCTTTCACCTCATCGGCAACAGCGGTGACTCGTGTCGCTGGGACGATGGCGAGGGTTACGGTGAAGGAAAGGAGGAAGGTTCTCATGGTGTTGTAGCTCATTCGTTTCTGGAAAGTCAACTCTTGCACGGTGTTCGTTGCGGGTTCTATTGCATGATCGATCACGGAGGTGTCACTGCGACACTCTCCTTGTGGCGGCTCTGTCTTGCGATGGTTCCCGGCACGTTGCATTCCCCCCGGCACCCGGCCGTAATCCGCCCTTCGGCCAGCTTGTTTTCAACTGGTCAGCAAGGCGCTGTACGAGTGGCTGATTCTCTCCAATACCAGCGATGTTGGTGTTCTCGCCAGGATCGCTCTGTTGATCGTATAGCTCGACGGCCGCAAGCTTGCCGGCCACTCCCGCCTCATGATCCCAGGAGTACCACTGAACGTAATGGTATCGTGAGGTGACCATGGAGTAGCCCATGTATCGCTTTCCGTCAGGCGTTACCCGTGGATTGCGGTGGTATTGGCTGAAGGCGGCCGGCTTCCACTCTTGCTTTGGATCCTTCAACAACGGCTTCATACTGACTCCCTCCATCGTTTCCGGGATGGGAACTCCCGCGACGTCACAAAGAGTCGGATAGAGGTCGACCAGTTCTACCAACCGCTCGCAACGGGCACCTGAAGATCCTCGGCCAGGCAGCCTGATCATCAGCGGCACGCGTACATCGATGTCGTAGTTTGTCTGCTTGCACCAACTGCCGTGTTCGCCCAGTTTCCAGCCGTGATCTCCCCAAACCACGACGATCGTATCCTTGTCGAGATCCAGATCAGCAAGCCCTTTCATGAGTTCTCCGAAACAGGCGTCAACGAAGCTGACCGACGCGTAGTAGCCATGCTTCAGCCGGCGGGCGGTCTCCTCAGGCAGGCTCGAAACCGAAGGATGCTTGACGTACTGCAAATCGTAACAGCCTTTCAGTTCATAAGCCGAGTTCATGGCCATGATCGGAGAGTGCCTGGGCAAGAACGGGTTGGCGGCCATGGAGATCTCGTTCCGCTCGTAGAGATCCCAATACTTCTTGGGCGCGACAAACGGCAGGTGCGGCCGATAGTAGCCTAACGCCAGAAAGAAAGGCTGCTCCTTTTCTTTCAGTCTTTGCAGCGTATCGAGTGCAAGGTCGGTCTGGGCACCGTCGTAGAACTCGCTATCGGGGCCATCGAACGACTCGGTTGAGCGCCCGTAAGCCCAGCCACCGGCGTACGCATTCGGGTTCTTCGCCAACCGCCGCTGCCTCACGTCGGCCAACTCCTTCTGAATCGCCTCGTCATGATAGAACGATTCGGGATCGCGATCGATCATATCGGGTGTCATGTACTTCTTCGGCCGCAGATCGGGTTCATCGAAGCTGGCGCGATCCGGCATGTGATTGTGGAAGATCTTGCCCATCGATACGGTGTAGTAGCCGTGTGCGTGAAAATGCTGCGGTAGCGTCACGACATCCGGCATGTTGATGCGAAACTTGCCTTTAAGGTCCCAGACTCGGGTTGTGTCGGGCCTGAGTCCCGTCATGACGGCCGCGCGAGACGGCGCACACGCCGCGGCCTGGCAATAGGCCCGCGTGAACGTCGTTGCACTCTCTGAGAAGGAATCGAAATGGGGCGTCTTGATCTCTCGGTTGCCGTAGCAGCCCAGTTAGGGGCGCAGATCCTCCACGACAACGAACAGAACGTTGGGG
>JABMRB010000404.1 GCA_013202865.1 Candidatus Nealsoniibacteriota bacterium
ACATCGGGGCCACCCGTGATGAGTAACTCGTGACTACCCATGATGACTGCCGCTCCTCCTGTTGCTGCGCAACCCCGACGTTTTTCCGACCACGCGGAAGGAAATGGCCGCGCGTGTTTCGGAAAAAACATCGGGGCCACCCATGATGAATAACTCGTGACTACCCATGATGACCGCCTCCGCCAGGACGCCCAACCCCTGAACCCTCACCGCTGGTCCCTCGCCGCTGGTCCCTTCTCCCTCTGGCCGTCTCCACGAGCGCCTCCAACCTTGTGCGGATTGTGGGCTCCATGGCGTCGGTGAGCGGCGGCACCTCGATCTCGACGAACGGCAGGCCCAATCTCTCGCGAACGATCCGGCCGATGACCGTGCCCTCGACCGCACAATGGCTGGCGCCGGGGATGCGGGAGATCACTACGGCCTCGCAACCGAAACGTTTCGCGTCGGTACAGATCCGCTCGGCACGCTCGGCCGACGAACCGACCATCGGATCGGCCAGCACCATGCGTGCCAGGGCCTCGATCGGCGGCAGGTCGTCGGGGATCGGGTCCAACGCGTGGCAGAAGAGATACTCCGTGCCGCAGATCCGCCCGCCGACGTCCTCCAGCAGGTTCATCACCCGCAGGTCGGCCACCGGGTTGACCCAGAACACCCGCACGGCGTCGGCCGCAAGCACACCTTGCCCGGCGTCCACACGCGCGCGGGTCTCCGTCAGCAGGTCCTCCAACACGCCGATCGTTTCCTGCTGGTCGCTGCAAAAATGGAGCGCCAGCATCTCAGCAATCAGCATCTCCAGGGCGGGCATGGGACAGGCCCGGGCGGTGAACGTCAGTTGCCGAAGTTCGCCCAACAGTCGCCGGACCTGGTTCGCCCGGTCGATGCCCGCGGCCAGTGCCTCGTCGGTCAGCGGTTGCCCGGCAAACGATTGCAGCGCCTCGCGCACCCGCTGGAGTTCCGCGCGGACGACGGCGACCTGGCTGGCCGGTGCCACGAATCCGCCGGGCAGCCGCACGGCCGGTTCGCCGGGCTCAGGAGGTCGACGGTGCGGCACTTCCCACCAGAAAACCGGAAAGCCCAGGTCGGCGATCCGCTGTGCAATGGCCGAGACGTCGTCGCAGACGGCGCCGACGCTGCACGTCAACAGCCCCGGCACCGGGAAATGGGCTTCGTTGACCAGCGCCCCCAGCATGGCGCGGACCGGGCAGAACGAATCGTCGATCCCCAGCGAGTCGGCGATCGCCAGCAGCCCGGCACTTTGCTCCATCACGCAAGGGATCCACCAGGCCCCGTCGGGATAGAAGGCCACCACGTTCGGCAGCGAGTAGGCCATCACGGGCACGGTGCCGAGGTCCTTCATCGTGCCGACGATCTTTTGGCCGTCGGCCTTGGCCTGCTGCAATCGCTGCTCCTCGGTCAGCAGGAAGTTCCACAACCGCAGTGCGGCCGGCGAGTTGTCCATCCGCAACCGCAGCAACCGCCGGTCGCCGTCGTCGACGTGCCGCCGCAAGGGCCCGCCATAGGCCGACTCGCACAGACCCGCAGCCGAAAGCTCAGCGTAGCGCCGGTCCCAGTCGTCGAGCGTAATGCGTTGCGGTCGTTCGTTCATTGCAGCATTTCCAGGAAGGCTTCGATGCGGCCGGCGGCGCGCTGGAGCGAGCCGTCGTCGTCGCGACACGTATCCAGATCGAGCAGAGGCACGGAGCAAGTCTGTTTCATCCGGTGGGCTTCGGCGTGCCAGAGGTCGCACCAGACGTATCGCCACAAGACGACGCCGCGAACCTGCCGCCGGGGTAGCTCGCGGGCGAGCCACCGGTAGAACCCGTCGTTGGGCCGGCGAAACGGGTCGACAATCGCGTCGAAGTAGGCCCGGGCCAGCTCGGCTAGCGGCTCGGATTCGAGTTGCTCGCGATCGAACGATGCCGGCAAGGTCCGCGGTCCGCCTTCGGTGCCGTCCAGCGCGACGTATCCACCGGCCTGATGGATCAGATCGAAGATCGGCTCATCGTCCTCCAGCAAGGGCCCGCCGATCAGGGCCAAGGGGATGCCGTCGCCGTTATTGTCAACATTGTTGGCCGAATCGTCTGCCTCGCATCGCCGGGACTGCTCATGTTGCAGCATCGCGTCGGCCAACCGCGCCGGCGATGGCCGGCTGCCACCGAGTTCGACGAGAAACCGGCCGAGCCGCTCGAGTTCGTCCAGATACAACGCCCGGGCCGTGGGCGTCTGCCACGTGGCTGGCACGTTCAACAGAAAGACGGGCCGTACCGCGTCGCGCGTTGCCAGCGTTGCGGCGTGACGCATCTGATCGCAGGTGGTCGTCATCACCACGGCCGCGATGTCGGCGTCGCGACGGACCGCAGCGAGAAACGCCCGCACGAACGGACACAAGCCGCGTATCGCCTCGACCGCCGCGTCGCCCCCGGCCGCCGGTGGCCGGAGGCGACGCGGGCGCAGACTGTGGGCTGCAATCCACTCGGGGGGCACGAACGGGTTGGAATAGGCGATGGTTTTCATTGGAGGGGGATATCGAATGTCGAACAAGGAGTGTTGAAGTGTGAAGTGAAAGTTGCGTTACGTTGAATGGGGGCAGAAGATCGTTCGTAATTCGACATTCCTTGTTCGATATTCGATAT